>DATNOY010000194.1:0-14322 GCA_036703495.1 Coleofasciculaceae cyanobacterium | reverse complement strand
TGAGAATCCCTAAACCCCAGGGTTTCATTGTGGGGGGCGAGCTGGAGAGGCGACTGGAGGCAGGGTTTGAATGGGCTGTCTGCTAGCAGCAGCTCCGGTCTCAGTGTGATTGCTTTCTCCAGCCGTCTCAGAAGCAGGGGGATAGGCATTGATGTCGGGAAGACTGCTGTTGCCCGTCATTTGGTCTAGCTGACGTTGGCGGGCTGCGGCTTGCAGCTGAAAAACGCGATCGCGCCATTGATCGATATGGTGACTGGCTTCACTGTAGAGGGCACGTCCCCAACTGATTTGGTTAGCCTCGCCAATGGCTGCTTGCAAAGAGTCCTCATCGCCTTTGCTGGCTAGGGCAATGGCCCGATCGAGGTAGGGGCGATCTTCTGCTAACTCTAGCTGCTGTCGCCAGTTGCTGATAGCTTGCTGGGCTTCGTCGTAACTATCGGTTCCAAAAACTACCTGTTGGGCTGCGTCGATGGCTGCTTGCAATCCGGCTACATCGCCTTGGCTGGCTAGGCTGCGGGCTTGGTTGAGTGATCTGCGGGCGTCAGCAGATTGCCCTTGTTTGAGCTGCGATAAAAAGCTTACAGGGGCTGGTTTCTGGGGTTTGGTCTGAGCGGTGGGCTTTTGCTTTTGGTCTTGGTCTTTGGCGACTTGCAGCTGCCGCATCAATTCTTGATGCTGGGTCGTTGCCCAATAGCGGTTTCCTAAGGGCAGGAGGCGTCTTGCTGCTGCCAGCACACCAAACCAATCTTTATCGTTTAGCTTGGTTTGGGCTTCTTCATATAGGTCTTCTGCTTGCTTCCAGGTGTCTTGCCAATGCTGGATGCGCTCATCTGCTTGGGGACGCACTCGTGGGTCATTTGGAATCTTTTCAGCGGTCTCGACGGCTTCCTCCAGCTTGCCATCTTGGTAGGCGGCTTCTCCCAAGTCGAGAACCTCTTGTGACCACTGCCGAATCAGTCGATCTGCTTCTGGTCGTAAAGGATTGTCTTGAGGAATTTGGCTAACCCATTCGAGCGCGTTCTGTAAATCTTTGACTGTGTGGCGATCGGCGGCTGTCTTGGCACAATACAGTCGGGCAGAGTAATCATCTGACCAGGATGCGGTGAGACATTGGGGCAAAGCTGGTAGACCAGACAGCTGAGTTACAGCCCACAGCCCTAAGCCCGCCGGTGCTAGCAGCATTGTTGGCAGTCCCAGGCATAGCGCTATCTTTCCGAGTAAGCTGCGATTGCGCCACCTGCGGGAGGTTGGCTCGGTTGAGGCTTGTTCTGAGGCGGAGCGGGATAGGGGAGAGCGATCGCTATTGAATTCAAATTTATGAGATGGATTCGGCATAGCTTGGTGAGACTTCAGCTTAGAAAAATCGATATCAGGCTGCAGATTGCGACTTACCCTAATGACAGAACTGACCCTATTGCGCTTCTCGCCTATCTGAATGCCGTCATTCCACACTTCGCGAAATGCAGCTTTCAAAAAAATCAGCAGCAAAAAATCAATAACAGGTGGGAAATATTAGCTGAGTGCTAACGCAGTCGAGAATTGCTGCGGTTTAGCTGGGTTTTGAGAGGCAATATTTCCATTAGCATAGCCCGAAGTTTCGGATTTTCGGTGAAGTCTCTGGTTTTCGGAACTGTAGCGCTAGCATCTTCTGCAACTATAGCAGTCCTTATGAGCAGTCCTTATGAGCAGCCTTCATCAAGATGGGATGGGGGGCGTGGATCTGGCTGGGGGCGGGCTACTTGTACTGGGTCTCTGAGTGAACAGCCTTGGGGGGTTCCCCCAAACCCCCAGCAGGGGACGGGCGCGTCCCCCACACCCCCTCCGCAAGGGCTGGTGGGTTAACCTTAAGGTCGCTTCGCATCAGTGGGTGGCAGGTGGTTGTTTTTGGCACTGTCTTGAAGCTCGGTCTTGAGGTCAGGGGGATCGCTTGTGTGTAAGGGGTAGATCCCTTGATTCAGTTACGCTCTATAGCAATCCTAAATGGCAATCTCAAATAGCAATTCCAAATGATTTGTGAGCGGGTGGAGGGGGCGGTGCTCCCTCTTTGGGGATTTTGTCCCCAAACCCCTTGTTGGTTTTCTCTTGACTGATTGAGGAGCGCTATACGTAACTTTGAAATTTTATAAACTCCTTCCTTCCCCTGTTTCAGATCCGGTATATCTTATGGCGAGCTGTCTTGCTTGAGCTTGGCTTGGTGCTTGCTAGAAAAGTGCTTGCTAGAAAAGTTCTTGCAAGAAAGTGACAAGCTTGCTAAAAATAGACAGCCCATTCCTGGAAGCAACATTCCGGTAGAGCCTAGGGGTGCTGGTGAGCCGTTGGCAAGCAGCGCCTAGTCTAGTTCAGCTGTATTAGAGGTATCATCTGTGCTGGAATCGAGCCATCCTAAAGAATCACAGCGTCGCCGTGCTGCTCGCCGCCGATCGCCGGCACCGCCATCTCCCCCTTCTCGTCCCAGAGATGGACGTTTTGATACGTCTGTAGTTCAAGGGGGGCAGCGATCGCAGCCTGCGCCGGAAGCGGCAGCCCGAAAATCTCCTCGTCGCCCTGCCTGGGGTGCGGATTCTCGTCGCTCTCGGTCGTCTAACAACCCGACTGCTCTTGTTCCAGGGGATCCACAGCGGGCTGGGGATTTGCAAAAATCAGCGAGAAGATCTCCCGCGACCCCTGGCCGATTGCCTGAATCGGGAGTGGAGAGCAAAACAGCGGGCTCTCGGCAAAGTCGACGTTCTCCGGCAGGAGAGGCGGCTCAACGCAATCGCCAGCCCCGAGAGAAGCGGACTCGTCGTCCAACTTCGCCATTGGTACATTTGGTGCGTTTGCTGATCTTGGGTGTGGGTGTGGGTGCGATCGCCGGTACCATTTTGTCGGTCTGGAACCCTGCTACGCATCCTGCGTCTAGCGCAACGACGCAGCGCGCTAGTTCGGTAACGCTCGGCAGTCTACCTGGAGGTAATGAACCTATCCATGCTACGGCTGCTGCGTTGCTGGCAAAAGGTCAGGATTTGACGGGTCTTACCCCTAAGGTTGCTTCCTTGACCCAGGGGATTAAAGATCTGACGCCGGGTATGTTTTTGATGGATTTGGACACTGGAGACTCTTTTAGTCTCAATGGTGACTCTAGCTTTGCCTCTGCCAGCATGATCAAGGTGCCGATCCTAATCGCCCTGCTGCAGGATGTAGACAGCGGTCGGGTACGGCTGACGGAAAAAATGGTGATGCAGCAGACTGATGTCGCGGAGGGATCGGGCGACCTGCAATACTCGCCGATTGGCTCAGACTACACGGTGCTAGAAGTGATTACCTACATGATCACCATTAGTGACAATACGGCTACTAATATGATCATTCGACGGCTGGGTGGGATTGAATCCCTCAACCAGCGATTCCGGCAGTGGGGCTTGCAGCAAACTGCGATTCGTCATCTCTTACCTGATCTGGAAGGTACGAATACGACCTCGCCTAAAGAGTTGTCTATGTTGATGGCTCGGGTGAGCCAAGGGGAGCTGCTGTCGATGAAGTCGCGCGATCGCGCTCTGGAGATTATGCGCCACACCGTCACAGATACGCTGCTGCCCACTTCCTTACGGGAAGGGGGCACTATCTCTCACAAAACTGGCGATATTGGTTCGCTGGTGGGTGATACGGGCGTAATCGACATGCCTAATGACAAACGCTACGCCATCACCATTATGGTAAAACGTCCCAATAATGACGATCGGGCTCAAGACCTGATTCGTCAGCTGGCGGCAGCGGTTTACGACTATATGGATCAAACCGCAGGGGGGCGGGCGGCGGCTCCAACTGGAACACAGTCTGCTCCAACTGGGACGCAGTCTGGTACTGAAACACAGTTAGGTACTGGAACACAGCCCGCTGAGGGGACTGCTAATCATCCGGACGGTGGCGCGGCAAATTCGGTGCCGGATGCAGCTAGTCCCGATGCAGCTAGCCCTTCGGTAGACAGTTCAGCCAGCCCTACGCCCTAGCGTAACGGTCGATCAATCAATCCGATCAATTGCTCCGATCAATCAATCCGGGGGGTGAAGGGTAGACGGCTGTACACTCCCAGCGGATCGTTCATGGATCGCAGGACGTCTAAATCTTGTCCTAGCTTCTGAAATTCCTGAGTCAGGCGATCGGTAGGGGTTGCTGCCTGGGTTGAGTTGCCCAACAGCCGACCGAGCTGTTCTTCTAGCGATCGAGGTTTGGGATACTCTTCAATCTGCCAGTCGTCCCCTAGATTGGCTTGCTTAACGGCTGCTTGAATGGCATCTTCTAAGCCGCCTAGCTCATCGACGAGTCCCAGCTTTTTGGCTTGCAGTCCTGACCAAACGCGACCCTGAGCAATGTCTGCTACCTTTTGTTTGGGGATACCCCGTGAGGTCGCCACTAGGCTAATAAATTGGTCATAGACTCGATCGACAATGCGCTGCCCGATCGCCAGTTCTTCGGGAGTTTTAGGGCGAGAAATAGTGTCGCCATCAGCCAACCGCCCTGTCTTGACGGTGTCCCAGGTAATCCCATTATTTTTGGCAATGCTCTGCACGTTGGGCAAGATGCCAAACACGCCAATTGAGCCGGTAATGGTGGTGGGTGAGGCAAAAATGCGGCTGGCGTTCGTGGAGATCTCATAGCCGCCTGAGGCGGCATAGGTTCCCATTGAAACAATGATCGGCTTTTTCTCTTTGGTTAAAGCTACCTCTCGGGACACCAAAGCCGATGCGGTAGCACTGCCTCCGGGGCTGTTAATCCGCAGGACGACCGCTTTGACATGATCATCCTGGCGCGTTTTTCGCAGCAGCCTGGCCAAGGTATCCCCGCCAATTTGCCCAGGATTTCCTTCACCGCTAACAATATCTCCCTCCGCGTAAATCACGGCAACTTGATTCTGAGACGATCGCTGATTCTGCGCTGCGACCGCTTGGGCATAGTTGGAGAGATTAATCTGCCGCAGCGCATCACTGCCTTTCTTTTCACCCGTCAATCCCTGTAGTTTTGCCACCACTTCATCTTCGTAGGCTACTTGATCGACCAACCCCGCAGCTTTGGCTTGCTCAGGCATCAGCATTCCCTGCTGATCGGCAATGGTTTGAAGCTGCTGAGGCGTTAGCTTGCGGCTCTTAGAAGCGGCTGCAACAAACTCGTTCCAGAGGTCGGTGAGTAAGGCCTGGCTTTGAGCTTTGGCTTCTGGACTATTCTGAGTCCGGGTCAATGGCTCAATGGCAGATTTAAACTTGCCGACCCGCAAAATTTGGATGCCAATGCCATATTTTTGCAACGCTCCGGCATAAAAGATGTTCTCAGCGCTAAAGCCATTGATTTCTAATAAGCTGTTGGGATTGACTAAAACTGTGTTAGCCACCGAAGCCAAATAGTAGTCCCGCTCTTGCCACTGAGCATCATCGTAGGCGTAGATAGGCTTGCCTGAGTTGCGAAATGCTACAAGCGCCTGCCGTACCTCGCGCAGTGTCGCAAACCCTGATCCGGAGCGGTTAGGGGCAATGCTGCCGTATAGCAGCAATCCTTTGATCCGATCGTCTGTTGTGGCGTTGCGGATCGACTCTAGTGCCGATCGCAGCGGCAGAGAGCCGTCTGCATTGCCGCCCGATAGCGCTGCTCCAATCAAAGCAGTCGGTTCTGCCGAAGTGCTGGAGTCCGTGATTTCCTGAGCCAGGTTAAATGTCAAGATGGAATCTGACTCAACCCGTGGCCCAGTTTCGCGGGTATTAGACGCGATCGTCACCAACAGCGCCGTTAGCCCAGCAATGCCCAGCGTCACGAACAGTGTAATGCCCGCCAAGGTTGCGAAAGTATATTTGAAGAAGTCGCGCATCTGGAAAGTCAGTAGAGATGAGGTGGGTGAGAAAGGGAGCTAAAGATGCTACGGACTATGTTCTAAATGGGTTGAACTTTTTGAAAATTGACTTCACATGCCTTTCAAGAAATCAACACCAGATAGGAAACACCATCCAAAAATTGCCCTTCACACTTTTAACACTACACTTTTTGATTCGATCTGTAGTTGTCCCCCGATTTAGGGATTGCTTCTCCATACTTAGGGACTTGCAAGCCCATAAAATCCCCATCTTCTCTAGCTCTTGTGGGGCGGGCATTTTGTGCCCAGTCATCAAGGGCGGGTCAGATACCCACCCCACAAAAAATTGGACTTGATTAAGCCGCAGATCCCTTATCTCGTTGGCTCAAGCACTCCTGGATGCCTGAGATCAGCCAGTGTGGCACTACCCGTACAAAATAGCACGGTCGCCAGTTCTGCCATCAGCGCATCCACTAAGGCATAGAGGGCGGCTTCTGAATCAGATGCGGCTTGCAGGAAGGGGAGGGCTAAACCGGCGAGATCTGCACCCAGGGCGATCGCTTTGGCGGCATCTAACCCATCCCGCAATCCACCTGAAGCAATCAAAGGAATGTTTGGGGCGATGGCGCGGACTTGCGTCACACACTCAGCCGTGGGCAGTCCCCAGTTGGCAAACGTGGCTCCTAATCGACGCTGCAAATCATCTTTGGCGCGTTCGCTTTCTACTCGCGCCCAAGAGGTGCCGCCCGCTCCAGCCACATCAATGGCGCTTACCCCAGCATCAAGCAATTTCTGGGCTGCGGCTGACGAAATCCCATTGCCCACCTCTTTAGCAATCACGGGAACGGGCAATTTTTCGCAGAGGACGGCAATTTTTTGCAGCAGCCCTCGGAAATTGGTATCCCCTTGCGTCTGGACAGATTCCTGCAGCGGATTCAGGTGCAGAATCAAGGCATCGGCTTCCAAACAGTCGATGGCTCGCTGACATTCTTCTAGCCCATAGCGATAGTTCAACTGCACAGCCCCCAGATTGGCAAACAGGAGAATGTTGGGGGCTCGCGATCGCACCGCAAAGGTAGAGATCACTTGAGGATTTTCGATCGCCACCCGCTGAGAACCGACGCCCATAGCAATCCGGTAGTGCTGGGCAACTTCGGCCAACCGATAATTGACGAGCTGCGCCAGCTCGGTGCCCCCGGTCATAGAAGAAATCAGCAGCGGTGCGCCTAAAGGTTTGCCCAAAAACGAAGTCGTCAGATCAACTTCGCTACGATCCAGCTCGGGCAAGCAGCAGTGGGTAAAGCGATAGTTTTCAAACCCGTTCGTCGTTTGGTGAAACTGCACATCTTCTTCTAGACAAACGCGCAGATGATCCGCTTTACGGTTTTGGGTGGCAGTAGCTTGCTCGGAGGCAGTGGCTTGCTCGGAGGCAAGGCTAGGGGTAGGTAAATTAGCAGTCAAATTGGTTAAGGGGGAGATCGATGTATTCACAGTTTAGCCAGTGGCAACCGTTGCAGCAGAGCCTTAGACAACCTTTGCTTAAGTTAGTTTGCCATGCGATCGCCTCTAATTCACGGGCTGCATCACAATGCGATACAGAAGGCGATATAGAAGGCGACACAGAACACGATCTGCCCTACATGTCACAATAAGAGCCGAAGCCTGAGAAAACCCATGACTGCACCTTTAGAACTTGCCGAGAGCAATCCTGCCCTTTGCCAAGCGATCGCCCAATCCATCACGACTGCTCCGCAACAGCGGATTTCCTTTGCCCAGTTTATGGATCTGGCGCTATACCATCCGCAGTATGGCTACTATGTGGCGCATCCCCAGGGCATTCAAAGCGACTTTTTTACCTCACCGCATTTAGGCGCAGATTTTGGCGAACTGCTCGCTGAACAATTTGCCCAAATGTGGCAAGTGTGCGATCGCCCCCGTCCCTTCACGCTAGTGGAAATGGGAGCCGGACAGGGGTTGATTGTTCAAGACGTATTGCGCTATTTGCATCGCCATCATTTTGAGTGTTTTGAGGCGTTGGAATACCTGATTGTCGAGAAGTCGCCTGCCATGATTGCCGCCCAGCAGCAGCGCCTACAAAAACTAGCCGATTCCTGGGGACGCTTATCCTGGAAAACCTGGGACGAAATTCCCTCCCATTCCCTGGTCGGCTGCTGCTTCTCCAATGAATTAGTCGATGCCTTTCCAGTGCATCAGATCACCCTCGTAGATGGACAGCTCCAGGAAATCTATGTCACCCTCTCGACTCAAGAAGCGATTGCCAATCCCTTTCATTTCACTGAAACAGTGGCGGCACCCTCAACCCCTAAACTGGCTGAATATTTTGATTTGATTGGGCTAGATTTTCCTTCTGCCCAGTATGCCGATGGCTATCGTAGCGAAGTGAACTTAGCTGCCCTGGATTGGCTAACAACCGTGGCCGATCGCTTGCAAACAGGCTACCTGCTCACCCTTGACTATGGCTATCCTGCCCAGCGCTACTATAGCCCTACCCGCAGCCAAGGGACGCTGCAGTGCTACTACCAACATGCCCATCACTCCGATCCGTATGTGGCGATCGGTCGGCAAGATATCACAGCCCATGTTGATTTCACAGCGTTAGAGCGGCAGGGGGAACGGTGTGGTTTGCAGACCGTCGGCTTTACCCAGCAGGGGTTATTTTTGATGGCGCTAGGATTGGGCGATCGGATTGCGACCCTTTCCCATCCCTCCAATGTTGATCAACCGCTTGCAGATATCCTCCGCCGCCGCGAGTCACTCCATGCTCTGATTAACCCTCTGGGACTGGGCAATTTTGGGGTGCTCATCCAATCCAAAGGCTTAAGCCATCCTCATCCGCTCCAAGGGTTGACTATACCGCCCATGATTTAGGGAAGCGGCTTGCCCATGGTTTCAAACGCTCCCTTCATTCAAATCTTGCGGTAGATCGGCGATCGCGTCTCACCTGTTAGGCTAAAGCTGTACCATTCAGCTCAGTTCAAACCGCTCATGCTGTCTCAAGCTTCTCTCCAGAATCCTTTTCCAGCGCAGCCTGAAACCCAGTTCTATTCTTGGCGGGGCTATACCTGCGCCTATGAGGTGCATCGAGCAGCGGAGACGGCTGACCCTGAACTGCCGCTGTTGTTGCTCCATCCCATCGGCGTTGGGCTATCGCGTCATTTTTGGCATCGTTTTTGCCGGGAGTGGTTGCAGAGCGGTCAGACAACCCCCATTTACAATCCAGATTTATTAGGCTGTGGCGATAGCGACATGCCGCGTGTGGCGTACCAGCCAGAAGATTGGGCAGAGCAGCTCCAGGTTTTCATTCAAACCGTGATCCAAAAGCCGGTGATTTTGGTGGCGCAAGGGGCGCTTTTACCTGTAGCGATCGCCCTGATTCAGCGCCAAAGCCATCGCGAGCTGGTCAAAGGCTTGATTTTAGCTGGCCCACCTGCCTGGGCGATTATGACCCGACCTACCCCAGTCTGGCAGCAGAAATTAAGCTGGAACCTGTTGTTTGATGCTCCCCTGGGACGAGCTTTTTATGAATATGCGCGGCGGCGGCAGTTTATCCAGTCGTTTTCCATTCGTCAGCTTTTTGCAGAAGCGGGTGCTGTGGATGAGGAATGGCTGAAGACATTAGTAGCGGGTGCAGCCGCGCCAGCCAGCCGCTATGCGGTGTACTCCTTCTTGGCAGGATTTTGGCGACGGAACTGGGAAGAGGCGATCGCCCATCTGCATTTGCCAGTCTTGGTTGTAATTGGCAATCAAGCTTCCAGCATCAGCAAATCCGGCAAAGGTGAAGACCCCAACCAGCGTTTGGGCGACTACCTGCGGCATTTGCCTCAGGGTGAAGGGATGCAAGTCACTGGGCGAAATGTGTTGCCCTATGAATCTACCGACAGGTTTGTCAAGGCGATCGCTCCCTTTATCCATCAGTTCATGCCGCACCGATTGGAAGGATGAAGACTAAGAGTCAGGGTGCATGTCCTCTGGACTGGTATCTTCTGGACTGGTATCTTCTGGACTGCCCTCCTCAGCCGTCATCCCTTCTTCTTGCATCGCCTCCATAATAAACAGCCGGGCCAGCCGATCGTAGTTGCCTGCCCCCACATACTGCGGATAGCGGTGCGATCGGCTGTAGACCCACACCAACTCGGCACCAGCAAAAATCCGGATGTCTTGCAGCCAGCTTTTGCACTGGGGCTTCAGGGCATTGGCGGCATTCAAAGCATCTGTCCAGCGCTCAAATTCTTCGCTGTAGCCACGAGTTGCGACTTTAAACTTAATCATGAAACTTGATCAGGCTATGGAGTAGTCAGGCTATGGAGCAGTCAGGTGTCTGGCAAAGCTAATTGCCCTGGATTTCCAGCCGTTTCCCTAACCTACTGCACCTCAATCCGTCGCAATTCAGCGCCTGTGTAGTAGTGCAGCAAAATTTGGGCATAGTTCCACCGTTGCTCTGCTAAATTGTGGGCTCCCCACTGGCTCATGCCAATGCCATGCCCATAGCCTTGACCCGTCAGTTCAAAAGCAGTCGGTGCCGAAGTCACATTTCCGGTAGTGGCGACGGGGCCCATTTGCGGAATGATTTGGAACGGGGCACTACGCAGCGCCAGGGCATCGCGTAAGGCATCACCATCAATTACGCGATCGCCTTTATCGCCCCGTAAACGAATTTTGACAATCCGACCGCCGGCCGTCACTTTCTCGGGAACCATGGATAAAATATTGCCCACATCATCAAAATGCTGACTCAGTTCTGTAGTAGAAACCGTTTTTTCCCAGCGGCAGTTCGGCGCATCTTGATCGGGGCTATCCACACTTCGCAAGTAGGGCAGCGGATTGCTCCAAACATCTTCTACATTTTCGGTGCGCCCTCCCGCACAGGAATGGAAGACCGCATCAATAATTTGACCATTGTAGGTGAGGACTTGTCCTTGGGTGGTGTCTACCGCTGCCCGAGTGCTGGCCGATTCTTTGTCTAAGCCGCCATAGACCTGCCAGGCAGTGGTGTTGCCCACATCAAAAACGGCGTTGGCACTGGATTGCCGTTGATATAGCACATAGGAACGGGCCGCTACCGCCTGAGCTTTTAAGGCTTCCAGGCTCCAGCTTGTCGGCATTTCGCTGCCCACGACGCTGTAAAGATACTGTTCCAAATCGACGTAGTTCACAGCGGTCAGGCCGCCATCCGTTGGCACTACGCAAGTCGCGCCCCGATACCAGTGGTCGCCAATAAACACATAGCCATCGCCACTCGGCTGAATGCAGGCTTGGCTGGTTTGCAGCTGATTCACCGTCACCTGCCCAGCTTTGGCTTCTGCCATGACGGCATTCATAGCAGGAATGGGGGCTAAGGCTTGCCCACCTGCTCCGTTGGTTAAGACCGCATCGGTTGAGCTACCAATCTTCACCTGGCTGACATCCCGTTCGATCGCCACTCGTAAAGTCAGCTGTTCTGCCATTGCCGGAGCGATCGCCATCAACCACAGCAGCAGCGTCAGTCCTCCTGCCTTTTGGCTGTGTTGCACTGCTAATTGCATCCGCTGCTGCAACATGCGAAACAGGCTGGCGGTTCCAGCAGGACAGGGTTGAAATGTCATGCGTTCAAACTCCTCACACTGAAAAAGTTGGACTTGTTTGGAATGAAAAAGCCTCTAAGCTTGATTCTTTAAGCCGGGATCAGCATTGAATGGTCAACTTTGGATCATATTAAGTCAATTTGATCGCGTTTTACCAAAGCTGATCAACCTAATGCTAATCAACCTAACGCTGAAATTTGAGAAATCTCTCCACCAGAAGCTGCGACGGTTCGGCCGTATCCAATGTTTCCCAGCCCGTTTTCCTAGCCAACGTTTCCCGGCAGAGATTTTAGGCAATAAAAAGGGTGAGTCCTAGACTCACCCACCAGCAAGGTTTAAACGAGCCAGCCTCGACCCGGTTGGGTGCAAGCGACATCGTTTAATTTAGCCTTCTAGCTTTTTCTGGAGCAGTTGATTCGTTAGCTTAGGATCCGCTTTGCCGCCGGTAGCCTTCATCACCTGACCGACAAAAAAGCCCAGCAGACTCTTCTTGCCGCCTCGGTATTTTTCTAACTCCGCAGGGAAGGCAGCAATCACCTGATCGATCGCCGCTTCAATCACCTGAGGATCGGAGACTTGCACCAGACCCTTTTTCTCCACGAGGGCTTTGGCAGAACCACCATGCACCAGGAGATCTGGCAAAATGTCTTTGCCAATTTTGTTGCTGATGGTGTTGTCTGCAATCAGCTTGATCATTTCAGCCAGGCTGGTTGGCGTCAGCGGTAGCTGAGTGATGCTCAACCCTTCTTTGTTGAGGTAAGCGCTGATATCGCTCATGATCCAGTTAGCGGCTAGCTTTGGGCTAGCTCCCGCCTCCACTGTCGCTTCAAAGTATTCGGCCACAGCGCGATCGTCGGTAATAATCCGCGCATCGTAGGGAGATAGCCCCAGTTCACTTTCATAGCGGTGGCGCTTCTGGGCAGGCAGTTCTGGAAGCTGAGATTTCCATTCTGCTAGCTGAGTTGGTGAAACTTCGATCGGACCTAAATCGGGTTCGGGAAAATAGCGATAGTCGCTGGAGCCTTCCTTCACCCGCATACTAATCGTGCGCTGTGCGCCTTCTTCCCAGAGGCGAGTTTCTTGCACGATCGGTTCGCCTGCTTCCACTGCAGCAATTTGCCGTTCAATTTCGTATTCGATCGCTTTTTGAATGGCACTAAAGGAGTTCATGTTTTTGATCTCAACCTTGGTGCCAAACTTTTCGGTGCCCACTGGACGTACCGAAATATTCACATCGCAGCGTAGCGATCCTTCCTGCATGTTGCCATCGCTGACTCCCAGGTAGCGAACGATGCGGCGTAGCTCTTGGGCATACTCGGCGGCTTCCTGCCCCGATCGTAGATCTGGCTCAGAGACAATCTCCACTAGCGGTACTCCGGCTCGGTTATAGTCCACTAGCGAATAGGTAGACCCTGAGAGGCGATCGCTGCCGCCATGCACCAGCTTGCCAGCATCCTCCTCCATATGCAGCCGGGTGACGCCAATTTTCTTACGAATCGGCTTTCCCTCGCCGTCTAGGATTTCGATTTCTAGCCAGCCATGTTCAGCGATCGGCAAATCATACTGCGAGATTTGATAATTTTTGGGCAAGTCAGGATAGAAATACTGCTTGCGATCAAATTTACTATAGGGTGCAATCTGGCAATTGAGCGCTAGTCCAGCCTTCACTGCATACTCCAACACTTTTTGATTCAGTACGGGCAGGGTGCCAGGCAAGCCCATGCACACCGGATCAATGTTGGTGTTGGGGTCTGAGCCAAACAGCGTGGAGCTAGAGGAGAAAATTTTGGTTTCGGTGCTGAGTTGGCAATGGGTTTCTAGACCGATAATTGCCTCGTACTTGGTTTTTGCGGGAGTCGCAGCAGTCATAGAAATACCGATACTAATGTCCGAATGTCTGATTGACAGTTGGCTCTATTTTAGCGGGAAGTTGTCGTGACCTGCGGTACAGTCTAGATCGTCGCCATTGGGGCAGGTGAGGCTGTTGTTCCTTGACCTGTCGGATCAAGCAGGCTGTTAAATCAAGCAAGCTGTTGGATTAAGCAGTTTCATGTTGCTGCGTATCAAACGCGAGCAGAGCCACTGCCAGGACAGGCAGCAAGATTGACCAAAATCCAATTATCCGCATAAAAAATGCCCCGAAGGCAGCCCCTAGAATAAACCCAACGACAGCACCGCCAAATTTGACCAAGCGTTGTTGAATCTCACGCTCTTGAGCACTTGAGTTTTCTACTTTGCGATAATCTCGAATTAAAATTTTTCGGGTAGCGTCGATCGTTAACTGAGTGAGGTTCCCTGTCATCACTGTGGTCTGTGCCAGAGTTCCCAACGATTCACGCATTAAAGCATTTTGAATTCCCATGGCAAATACTCCTGCCGAACCTACCATAAACATATTCAAGGGGAGTAACTCAGTCGTTTGGTTGGGAAGCACTAGAACTCCAACTACAGCGAACAGCAGCAGACAAAGGGTTTCTAGCCAGAGGAGCCTGGATAATCTGGGGCGACGGGTGCGAGTGATCAGGGTAGTCAACCCGACTGCTGCAATGAACACTAGAATTACGGCAAGACGTACCCAGACAGCTTCTCCGTTTGTGCCAGCTATTTCTACGCCAGCAATAATCAGGTTCCCTGTAACATGGGCTGTAAACAAACCGTCTAGCCGCAAAAATCCCGCTGTATCCGCGTAGCCTGAAACCCAGCTTAAAAGGGTAGTAGCGAGGCTAATATGGCGTATCCCGGTTGTCATATCAAATGGCAGTTCGGTACTGCTCTATCGCATTTCTTACTCCTAATACAATACAGATTGTAAATGGAAGTTACGAGTGCTGGAACCAAAGCGCTGCAATTGCTCCCCTCTACCTCTTTAACCCCCCTACCTCTTTTTTAGAGCGGTGTATACTCGGCCAAAGCTAAACTATTTTT
>DATNOY010000193.1:0-2560 GCA_036703495.1 Coleofasciculaceae cyanobacterium | reverse complement strand
CAAAGCGGCCCCATACCCAAAGTCGAGGTAGCGCATTACAGTGGCGTAAATGTAAATCGAAACCGTTTCTGTAGCGCCACCCGGTCCACCGCTGGTCATCACCTGAATTAAATCGAAGATACCGAAGGCCTGGGCAAACCGGAATAGCGTTGCCACCAAAATTTGCGGCATCAGGAGGGGGAGGGTAATTTGTCGAAAACTCTGCCCGGCAGAGGCCCCATCAATCGCATGGGCTTCATACAGATCGTTGGGAATAGACTGCAAGCCGGCCAACAACAAAATGCTGATAAAGGGCGTGGTCTTCCAAACATCTGCCACAATCACGGATAGCATCGCAGGCAGAGGATTGCCTAGCCAGTTAATTCCCGTGTTGATCAACCCCAAACGCAGCAGAATATCATTGGCAATGCCAGCCTGGTCATTAAAAATCCAGGCCCAGGTTGTGCCAATTAAAGCCGTTGGCAAGGCCCAGGGGAGAATAGCGATCGTTCTAACAGCTCCTCGCCCCGGAAAAGATTGATTCAGGACTAAGGCGATGCCCATGCCAATCATTAGCTCTAGCAGCACCGAAGCCAGCGTAAATACGCCCGTGTTGGTAATACTTTGCCAGAACCGCCCATCGCCGCTCATTCGCACATAGTTATCAAGCCCAGCAAACACCGGCTGCAGTTCAGTGCCCAGGTTTTGATTGAATAAGCTCAGCCAGAATGAGCGAGCGATCGGATAGACATATACCAGAGCCAGCAGCAGCAGAGCCGGAGCAATTAAAATCCAGCCGGTGCGTCGTTCGCGGGTTTTGAGGGTAGAAGACATGGCAGGCGAATGCAGGTAAAGGATGGAAAACTAGCCGGGTTGGATATTGCTGGATTTTGGGTTGCGGGGTTTCGTGTCCAGGAGCCGACGGGTTTCTTCTGCGGCCGATCGCATGGCTTCCTCAACCGGGATGCGATCGGTCAAAGCAGCGCTGAGATACCGCTGGAGAATGTCAGAAACCTGGGCATATTGGGCAACCGGCGGACGTAAGACAGCCTTTTCAGCAACGGTTTGCATCCGGGGGAAATAGCTATATTTAGCAACAATGGCCGGATCGGTGTAGAGCGAGGGGCGGGTGGGCAGATAGCCGTTTTCCAAAATACTGAACCGCTGCCCTTCGACACTGGCGAAATACTGCGCTACCTTAAGTGCCGCTTCTGGATGGCGGCTAGTTTTAGCAATTCCCAATCCCCAGCCTCCTAAACAGCCTGCACTATCCGCTCCGGCTGCATGAACCATTGGCTTGAAGCTAAACAAGCCCTTAATCGGTGAATTTTCGGCACTGCCCAAGGGATAGGCATAGGGCCAGCTGCGCATAAACGCCACGTCTCCGCTTTGGAACAAACGGCGGGCTTCTTCTTCTTGATAGGTTGTGACGCCGGGGGGCGAAATGCCCTCTTGGATAGTGCGGCGCAAAAAGTTAACGGCTTGAAATGCTTCGGGGCGATCGAGTCCAACTTCTAACGTATCGGGTTTTACCCAAAAACCGCCCTGCCCTGCCAGCACCTCCGTAAACATGGCCGCCAGCCCTTCATACTGTCGCCCCTGCCAAACATAGCCCCAGCGCACCGCTCCCGAAGATTGCAAGGTTTTGGACGCCTTGATCAGATCTTCAAAGGTTTCTGGAGGTTGCAGCCCTGCTTGCTCCAGCAAGTCTTGACGGTAGTACAGCAAACCCGTGTCCGATCGCATCGGCAACCGATACAGCCGGCCGTTGTACTTGCCCCCTGCTAGATCGGCCGGCAAAAACCCAGTTAGCTGTTCAGGCGGAATCCGATCGGTCAGATCGACCAGCCAACCGGCCGCCGCAAACTTGGGCAACCAAACGACATCCATCAACACCAAGTCGTAGGGCGTGTCGCCTAACAAAAATGACGAGGTATAGAGGTCTTCAACCAAATTAGAGGCGTTCGGGCCTTCAACCACCTCAACTCGGATGCCTGGATTCTGGGCTTCAAATTGTCGAACCAATGACTGACCCGCTTGCGTATCCAGGGCCGGCATCAGTAACGTTAGCGTCACGGGCTGCTGGGACAGGGCAATTGTCGCTAGCAGCGTGCCCAAACAAGCAGCGATCGCCAAACCAATCCAGCGCCAGATAGGCGACCTTCGTTTGCAGACCCGTTGCCAAAACCGTAAAAATATATTCTTTTTCATGCGGCAAAGTGGAGTTGTAGGGCACCACCTAGCCTCAGAACATTGAAAGCTTGCCAGATAGCGGCGATCGCACAATTGGCTTGCTCAATCCAAATTTATCAACTTATGACGAAGGCAATAGATAAAACCATCCGTGCCTACCAAATTGATCAAGAGTCGTCAGAAGCCAGGTCTAGTACAGTAGCGTACTACCATTGGACGATGCTTGTCATACATCCAGGGCTGGATGTGCAAACTACTGTTATGGGTTCTCAGGTAGGGTTTGTAACCTGATGGACTTTTGCTGCTTTTATTGAAAACAGACCTTACAGGATGAGCAACGCCCATCCTGTAGCATCAGCATCTCAGATCGAGGCTTACTCAGCCCAAC
>DATNOY010000192.1:0-3781 GCA_036703495.1 Coleofasciculaceae cyanobacterium | reverse complement strand
AGGCAATCATCCACACTTTGATCTGGATGCTTCTCACTCTGAGCTGAATGAATTGCCTTCTGAACTCGAAATGTTGAGCAAAAAGCTGGATGGATTGCCTTCTGAACTCAAATTATCTGATGATTAGCTCAACTACTCTCCTCCTGAACTGCAACGTTGCCCCCTAAAACGACAAGGTTCACCTTATGCGCTTCTACCGTTCTCGTTTTGCTGCTTTGCCTGTGCTGTTTGTTCTCTCATTCGCGGCAGTAATTTCCATTCATCTTATTCTCACTGCCCCGGCAACGGCTCAAACTACACCGGATGCACGGAAGGCAGAAGCCGATCGCCTATTAGATGAAGGCATTCAGCAGTATCAAACTAGCCACTACCAAGAGGCAATGCAGCTCTGGGAGCAAGCCTTGCAGCTTTATCGGGCAATCGGTGATCGTAATAGTGAAGGATGGGCACTGACTAAGCTGGGAAATGCTTATCTATCCCTGAGTCAGTATGATAAAGCGATCGAGGCTTATCAACAGGCATTGTCCATCTTCCAAGCTACGGGCGATCGTGATGGGCAGGGTCTACTCCTTGCCAACATCGGTAAGCTGCTGTATGTCCAAAATCAGCCGCAGTTGGCGATCGTCTTCTTCAAACAATCGGTGAACGTGCGCGAGAGCATTCGCGGCGACAATCGCGGACTGCCAAAGCAGCTTCAGCAGTCCTACATTGATAGCATTGCCGCTGACTATCGTCAGCTTGCCGATCTGCTGCTGCAACAAAATCGGGTGCTGGAGGCGCAGCGCGTCTTGGATTTGCTCAAGGTGCAGGAGCTGGAAGACTACCTGCAAAATGTTAGCCGCAGCCCGCAGACACAATCGGGTGTGGAATACTGGCAGCCCGAACAGAAGATTATTGAACTCTACAAAACGGCGATCGATGAAGGCGAGGAACTGGCGCAACTGGACGAAAAAGCCAAATCTGTACCGCTGAGTGCAGCCGAACAACAGCGGCATGACGAACTCACCCAACGGCAAACCACGATTCTCACCAGCTTCAATCAGTTCATCGATCGCCCCGAAATTCAGCAAGCCATCACTCAGCTGACTCAAACTACCCAGCGCCAAAACATCGAACTTGACCAGTTGAACAGTCTGCAAAACAACCTGCGATCGCTCAACCAAAACGCCGTATTGCTCTACCCGCTGATTCTAGAGGATCGGCTCGAACTGGTGCTGGTTACGCCTGACGCACCGCCAATTCGTCGCCCCGTCAATGTCAAAGCCGTTGACTTAAATCGGGCGATCGTCCAGATGGGGCAGGCCTTGAAAGATCCCAATAGCGACGTGCAGCCGATCGCCCAGAAGCTTTATGACTGGTTGATTAAACCGATCGAAGCCGATCTGGCTGCTGCTCATGCCAAAACAATTATCTACGCCCCGGATGGCGCACTGCGCTATATTCCGCTAGCAGCCCTGTACGATAGCCATCAGAAAGAAGGTGAACAATGGTTGATCCAGCGGTTTGCCATCAGCCACATCACAGCCGCCTCCCTCACCGATTTCGACCAGCCTCCCTCCTACCGTCCTGCGGGTGGCAATACGGGTACTCCCCAACTCCATGTGTTGGCAGCCGCTTGCGCTCAATGCAACTTCAATATTCAGGTGAACGGACAATCCTATCAGTTTGCCAATCTGCCCTACACCGAACAAGAGGTGAACACGCTGGCTAGCGAGATTCCTGGCACCAGAACGCTGCTCAATCGGGCCTTCACCCCCAGCATTGTCTCGCAGATGCGACAGTACCCCATCGTTCACCTGGCCACTCACGCCGCTTTCGTTCAAGGAAAACCCGACGATTCCTTTATCGTATTTGGGGATGGCAACTCGGTGCCGCTGAGCGAGATTCGCAACTGGAATCTGCCCAATACCGATTTGGTGGTACTAAGCGCCTGCGAAACCGCTGTGGGCGAGCAGCAGTTGGGGAGTGGCGTGGAAATCCTGGGTTTCGGCTATCAGATGCAGCGGGCCGGAGCTAGAGCCGCGATCGCCTCCCTCTGGCAGGTGAGCGACGGCGGTACTCAGGTGCTGATGAATGCCTTCTACACGGCGCTGGAACATGGCATGACCAAAGCCCAGGCGCTCCAGCAAGCCCAGATTGCGCTGATTACCCATAACCTATCGGGTGTGGGCGACTCGCGCGGCTGGGTAGAAGTCGTGAGTACCCGCACCGGACTCCCGGCCCAAGTCAGCAACCACCTTAGCCATCCTTACTACTGGGCACCGTTTATTCTCATTGGTAATGGGCTATAGACCTGTACCCAGACGCAGACTGCGAACAGCCGCAATATCCTGATATAGTTCAAAAAAATACAGTTCAAAAAAAATACAGTTCAAAAAAACTGTCAATGCATACGGGCAGTAGCACCTTCAATAATTTGCTTTACAAGCAGTCCACTCAACTCACAGCTTATGTCCTCTATTAAACGACGCCATTTTCTGCAAGCGGCTGGATCAACCCTGGCGGCCATTGGACTCAGCCAAATTGACTTTCTAACGCAAGCCGATCGCTACGGCAAAGTTTTGGCACAAAGCACACCACGCAAACTGGCCTTGCTGGTTGGCATTAATCAGTACCAAAGTATTAGGGGATTGAACGGCTGTCTGAACGATGTGAAGCTACAAAAGCATCTGCTGATTCATCGGTTTGGGTTCAATCCCCAGGATATTTACGAAGTTTCCGATGAGACTGATCTTAAACCTACTCGTGATAATATCCTCAGCGCGTTTGATGAATATCTGATCAAACAAGCTAAACCTGGTGATGTCGTAGTCTTCCATTACTCCGGCCACGGCGATCTGGTTCGAGATCCTAATCCCATTCGGGATGCCGCTTGCGAAAACAGTATTTGCCAATTCAACGGCACACTTGTGCCCATGAACGCTGCTGCGATCGGGGAAACGGCATCCGAAGTAATTGTGCCAGATATCATGGGACGCACGTTGTTTCTGCTGATGTCAGCCATTCAAACTGAGAACCTCACGGTGATTCTCGATAGCTGTCACTCTGGCGCAGGGACACGCGGTAACGTTGTTGTGCGCGCTGCCCAATCTCGCACCACTCGTGCAGGGCAAACTTCTGTTGCTAGCCCAGCAGAGCAAGAATTCCAGGAAAGCCTGCGATCGCGGTTCTATCCATCGTTTGCAGACTTTCAAAACGCCCGACAAGCCGGAATTGCCAAGGGGGTAGCCCTCGGTTCTGCTCAGCGCAATCAAGAAGCCATTGATGCTGTGATTGGTAGTGCTCCCAATGCTATCAATGCAGGTGGGTTTACCTATTTACTGACGCGGTATCTCTGGCAGCAAACTAGCAGCGATACCGCAGAAACAGCCCATGCTCGCTTAGAGTTGGCCACCAACAGTCTGTCAGAAACAGCCCGGAATGGAATCAGCCAGATTCCCACGTTTGAATACCAACCCAACAGCACCCATAACCGCAAACCGCTTTATTTTCTTCCTACCAGCCGTATTGCAGCAGAAGCAGTGATCACTAATGCTGATAATATGCAGCAAATTGAGTTTTGGCTAGGCGGTGTCGTGTCTCAAAGTTTTGAGAATAACGGCAGCGGCAACACCTTTACCCTACTGGATGCTAATGGAAATGCCGTTGGCGAAATTGAACAAACCGATCGCCGGGGATTTCATGGCTACGGCAAGCTAACCAAGGGGCGATCGCAAGATGCTGTGAACGGTCGCCTGTTGCGGGAGCACATTGTGGGGCTACCCACCGATCTGTCGCTGAA
>DATNOY010000191.1:0-6315 GCA_036703495.1 Coleofasciculaceae cyanobacterium | reverse complement strand
GAGAACTGGGAGTCATCGGATCAGTCTGCGTCATACGTTCCAACTGCTGGGTTCGCTGCTGTAAATTCGCTTGCTGAATCCCCGTACGAAGCATCTCTGGCAAGTAGTCCGCAACTTGTTCGGCAATATGCTCTCGCACAGTCAAAATCCGAAAAGCTAAGCGCTGCTCCTCTTTAAAGAGAGCCTGCAAAAACGCTTCCCCATTCTGGATACTTTCTCTGGCGGAGAACTGCCGTAGCCAATAAGCCCGCTTCGGCTCCGTTTCATCTAGCTGCGCCATCACAACCCGTAGCGCTTGATACGTTATGTAGCTAATCAGCGTCTTGGAAGTGTCTTTCGTAATCTGCTTCAGATCCATAGCGGCAAGGATGAATGGAAGGATGAAGGATGAATGATTCTACTCCTATTCCCGTGAAGGGTGAAGGAGGTGTTACAAACACCTTCATCCTTCTCCCTTCATCCTTCGTCCTTTCGCTAAATCGTATCCTGTGCCTCAAATTCAAACTTGATTTCCTTCCACAGTTCGCAAGCAGTTGCCAACTCAGGAGACCAACGGCAAGCTTCACGGATGATGTCGCCACCTTCACGCATCAAGTCGCGGCCTTCGTTGCGGGCTTGAACGCAAGCTTCCAAAGCCACACGGTTAGCCGTTGCGCCAGGTGCGTTACCCCAGGGGTGACCCAAGGTGCCGCCACCAAACTGGAGCACGGAGTCATCGCCGAAGATTTCCACCAATGCTGGCATGTGCCATACGTGGATACCACCAGAAGCCACTGCCATTACGCCTGGCATAGAAGCCCAGTCTTGGGTGAAGTAAATCCCCTTAGAGCGGTCTTGCTCAACGTAGTTCTCGCGCAGCAAATCAACGAAGCCCAAGGTCACAGCCTTGTCGCCTTCTAGCTTACCCACAACGGTTCCGGTGTGAATGTGGTCACCGCCGGACATCCGCAAGCACTTCGCCAAAACGCGGAAGTGCATACCGTGGTTCTTCTGACGGTCAATCACCGCGTGCATAGCACGGTGAATGTGTAGCAGAACGCCGTTATCGCGGCACCAGTGAGACAGAGTTGTGTTGGCGGTAAAGCCTGCGGTCAAGAAGTCATGCATGATAATGGGCATGTTGAGTTCTTTCGCGTACTCAGCCCGCTTAATCATCTCTTCGCAGGTAGCAGCCGTACAGTTGAGGTAGTGACCCTTCACTTCACCGGTTTCAGCCTGAGATTTATGAATCGCATCTGCCACAAAGGTGAAGCGATCGCGCCACCGCTGGAATGGCTGAGAGTTGATGTTCTCATCATCCTTGGTAAAGTCTAGACCGCCCCGCAAGCACTCATAAACGGCACGACCATAGTTCTTCGCAGACAAACCCAATTTGGGCTTAATGGTACAACCCAACAGGGGACGACCATACTTGTTGATTTTGTCGCGCTCAACCTGAATCCCGTGAGGAGGTCCTTGGAAGGTCTTCAGGTAAGCAACTGGAATCCGCAAGTCTTCCAGACGCAACGCTTTCAAAGCTTTGAAACCAAACACGTTACCTACAATCGAGGTCAACATGTTGGTGACAGAACCTTCTTCAAACAAATCCAAAGGATAAGCGATGAAGCAGATGAACTGGTTGTCTTCGCCGGGAACGGGTTCGATGTCGTAGCAACGACCCTTGTAGCGATCGAGGTCAGTCAGCAAATCCGTCCAAACCGTCGTCCAGGTTCCGGTCGAAGATTCAGCGGCAACAGCTGCTCCAGCTTCTTCGGGAGGAACTCCAGGCTGAGGAGTTACCCGGAATGCCGCCAGAATGTCGGTATCTTTGGGTGTGTAATCGGGCGTGTAGTAGGTGAGGCGGTAATCTTTAACCCCAGCCTGATACCCAGCTTTGGTCTGGGTCTTGGTTTGCGAATAAGACATGATTTCCCTTCCTGTGAATCAGCGAGATCCGAACATAAGAACTCTGCCCTGATTACCCCAAACTGGGTTAGTCAGGCTAGAGCAGCCCTGAACGGCAACTTTTGACTGGCATCTAAATCCGTAAGAGCCAGAGCAACAATCCGACTAGCATTCTTTAGCTTATCTTAAGACTGTCCCCTGTTTCGTTGGGTTCTTCCAAAATATATCAGGAATCCAATAAGCTTAACTTTGAAACTTCTTGTCTTATCTATAATTAGCGTTTATGTTTCCAACGATTAGTAACATATTGTCTAGTGTTGTAAAATCTTGCGTTTTCATTTGAAAATTCTAGTATCTTCTGTGGCGCGACTGCCGCCCAGTCCACACCCAACAATCAACATCGGACAATCCTCACAGGACGATCCACACAAGATAGTAGAAAAGCATTGGGGAGCAAGCCGGAAACTAACCCTGTTTACCCAAAAAACTTAACCCTACCTGGAGCAGGTTCAGCGTCGCCAGTAGGGCTTTCCTTTGAGAAAAATTCCTAAGATTAGCCCCAAAAACTGCGTTTCATTCAGGCTAACTAGAGAGTTCGGCAGCAGCAAAGACTGTAACGTCATCACCTTAATCGCGATCGCGATCAGCAGGCAAGGCACTAACGCCCAGAGAACGCCAGTATCGATGATGAGCTGAGGATAGACTATTTCTAGCAAGTAAACTGCTAACGCGCCAACCCCAGTACCAATCGCCACTGCCATCACCATTCCCAAAGGCGGCGAAAACAACAGGTTAATGACAGTCTGAATGCTTGAAAATCGAGCCGCTCCAAACCACAGGAAGAACTCCAGCACAAACACCCAGATATTAGTCAGGATGGCTGCAATTAGCAGGGAGATCCAAGGCAGTCTAGAGAGTCGCTGCAACGGGTTGCTCATTGCTAGAAAAATATCTCGAACGCATAGATTAGCCTTGATTCTAGCTTGGGTTAGCCCATCAGGTTGACAACCCGTGGATTCAGACTGGCAATGGTCACTCTTGCTACCCGACTTTCGCTACCCGACTTTCGCTGGTTAAGAAAGACGATCGCCCTGCTTAACTCGCATCGTTATCGCTATTTTCAACTGAGTCAAGTCCAGATTATGTTTTGACAACCTCGCAGGGCAAGGCTTTCAAAACATAATCTGGTTTTAGCTGAGTGCCAACCGCTCTAGTGTTACTCAATGCTGACCCCGCGGAAAGTTTTGGGCCGAGACCGTCCAACCAGTGGCGCTTCCTCAATCTTTCGAGACTCTACTTGATGAGCTTGAAAATACTCTTGCCATAGGGCTGGAGCGTTGAGCGTTTCACCTCCGTGGGCCGTAATTCTTTTACGAACCTGGCACAGCACAGGGGTATTGACGCAAGCGCCAGAGATAATCACCTGTCCCTTGGTTAAAGCGGGTAACTCCTTCAGCAAATCCCGCCCGGCTGCCTCTACGCCGTACTTGAGGCTATCCTGATCCACAGGATTGACAATTCGCATAATAAACTGACTCATACATTGAGACAGCACATCAGAGTCCAGCTTGCCGGGTCGCTGGGTAATCAACCCTACCCCTAAACCAAACTTTCGGCCTTCACTCAAAATCGTGCGAATCACCGCCTTACAGCGAGAAGGTTCATGGGCTGGAGCAAACCGATGGGCTTCTTCCAGCAAGATGAACACGGGATAGGGAAGATAATTCTCATCGCCCGGTTGAATCAACTCCTTCAGCGTATTCATCCGAGCATGGCTAGACTGCCGCAATACCGCCGCACAAATCACCTGCTGTTCCTCTTGGCTAATTTCGTTCATTTGAAGGACGGTCACTTGCCCGGGTTCAAACAAATCTTTAGGTGCCAGGTGATCAAACGCATGGAAGTAGGGCGATCGCGCCAACCTTTCTAGCTTCCATTCCAACGCTGGAGCAGAAGTGCCCGTCTTAATATCCCCATCTTCCGTTTCCTGGCTATCTACTTCATACACAGCCCGAATTAAATCTTGTACGTCCCAGCGATAGTCGCCCTTGCGGTGCTTTCGCATCAAATCAAACGCTTTGCTAAGGATGGATTGCTGGCGATCGCTCATCTCCGGCAACAGGCTCAAAATATCGTAATAGTCCAATGAGGAGATGCGAATCCGCACATTTTCGGGTTTCAAGACCTGTACCTTAGGCATGTAGCCATCTTCCCCCACAAAAGCTGCATGCCCTCGCAGCTCCGTTAAGGTGCCATATTCTCCATGCGGATCAAAAATGAGTACGGCCGCTCGGTTATGAGGCAACAACAGCTCTTCAACCAAAACCCCTGCCGTATAAGATTTTCCCGATCCGGTTCCTGCCAAGATCGTCATGTGAGTGCTCACCAGTTCCTTGACATCCAGGGCGATCGGCACGGCTCCAGGGTCACGGAGCAGCAGTGAGCCAATATGGGCAGCCCCAATCTCGCCCGGCCGCTTTTTACTTAAGATTTGTTTTAAAGCATCGTCATTGGCCAGATACACCTTGGCACCCGGATCAGGGGTAATGCGTGGGTTCATAAAGCCAAGCGCCGGATGGAAATGCCCCACAACATCCACGGTCACTTCATAGATCTCGGGATTGGGATGGGCAAACCCAACCAGGGCCGCGATCGCTTCTGGGCTAATTTCCGTGTCGGCAAAGATGCGATCGGGCAGATGATCAATGAGGCAACGCGCCGAGATCTTACCTAATATTTGCAACGTTTCCTGCAGATTAGCATTGCGAATTTCGTAATAGACAAACTCGCCGATTTTAACGTGTCGATTGTTTGTAGTAATGAAGACATATTGGTTGCCATCCTCTCCGGGTCCTTTAACTGTGCCGATCGTATAGGAAGAAACCAGGGGAATGAGGGCAGATGTCATAGGTCTCTAATCTCAGAGGTATCTATAAGAAGGGAAAGAGATCAATCAGGTTAGATCAAAAAGGTTGGAGTCATCCATTCGACTGATGTTGACACTACTGAAAGCCAGCACCCGCCGCCATCAACCCTGCTTCAAACGTAGGGAATTCACGGATACTCCTCACTGTGCACAACGTGTAATCTAAAGCCAGTCGAATGAAGCCATCAGAACGAATGCACTAATATCCCATCATCATAGGGATTAATCTCTATTTCGTCACAGGGTTTGCTAAAGTTCTCAACTTCTTGAGAAGAATACGCTGACCAGCTCAAATGTGTACTGGCTTCAGGATGCTTTATCGGTTGATACTCTGTTGGGTTTGGAGGAGAGTGTCTACTCGCTGATCCGTCATGTCACAGAAAATGGAAGCAAATTGCCAAGTAAAACCAAGGCTTGCAGGGAATACTAAATCCATAAACCCAGGCATGAGACAGCTTGATGTGGAACCTTCTCTCTGTCTGCTCCGCCAAAGTGCCCTCACTCCCTCTTCTCCAGAAGATCCTCCAATGCAACAGAAAGTGGCTCAAACTAGACCCGATCTGGCGCAGCATTTAACTCAAGCAATTTTGGCGAGCAAAAGTCCGCAAGCAGCTTTAGTGAATGTCTCTCAGGTTATTGGAGAAACCTTCCACGCAGAGGCGTGTCTCATTATGCCGCAGTCTCGTAGCCAAGCAACGGCTCATCCAGGTTACTGGGTGGACAAAGAGCTACAGACTGTCCCTTCGCAGGATCTACTGGCGTCAGTAGAACACCTGGTGAATCAAGCAAATTGGTCAGAAGAACAGTTTTTAGCTGTCCCTCAGCCGCAAGCCATCACCCAGTCCGATCAAATTAACCCTGACCTGCAATCAAAGTCGGTTGTCCTGGTCGGTACGCAGTTTCAGGGACAAGTTAATGGTGTGATTGCGCTTGTGCAATCTCAGCCCTATTCGTGGAAAGAATCAGACGTGCATCTCCTTCAATCTCTTTCTCCGCAAGTGGCGATCGCCATCTCTCAAGCTCAGCTAGAATACCAGCTGCAGCAGCAAGTCCGCTACCAGTCCCTGATCGATCAGCTCACCGCAGCAATTCGTAACGCTTGGGAACTAGAAGAGATTTTCAAGCTTGCGGTTGAAGGAACCGCTTCAGCGTTGGAAGTCAATCGAAGCATCCTCCTGCTGTTCAAATATGAAGACCCCCTTTACAAGACCCGCAACCTGGAAGGCATTCCCAAAACGAAAGCCCATGTGGTGGCTGAATGGTCTCAGCAGGTTAATGCCGAAGAATCCCCAATCCAGGCTAGCTCAACCCAAAACACTAGTTTCTGGGCATCAAACTGCTATGTTTGCCAACAGGTGCTGACCGGCAAGCTCGATCCCGTGATTATCGCCGCTAGCGAGTCTGCCTTGTCCTCAGAGGAGGCTGATGCCAATCAAGAGATTGCGCCTGTGTTTCAATTGCAGCCTCCCCATGCGCTCCTGCTGCTACCTTTAGAAAATCAGGGC
>DATNOY010000190.1:0-3891 GCA_036703495.1 Coleofasciculaceae cyanobacterium | reverse complement strand
GAAAATGATGCGTCCCCAATTTTTTTGCAACATTTTCGGCAGGTAAAAGCGAGACAACCGCACCCCGCTCATCACATTCACTTCCAGGAAGGTCATCCATTCCTCATCCGAAATTTCGGCAAAGTCTTTAGCACCATAAATTCCCAGATTGTTCACCAATATATCTACGTCTGGAGCCTGCTGGAATAGAACATTTGCACCTTCTACAGTTCCTAAATCAGCAACAACTCCTTGCAGTTCGGCATTGGGCACCTTTTGCTTGATTTGATCTATTGCTGTCTTGACTCGTTCTGGGGTACGTCCATTAATGATGACAGTTGCCTCTTCTTGAGCCAGAGTAGTGGCGATCGCCAATCCAATCCCAGCGGTAGAACCACTGACTAAGGCAACTTTTTCGGTGAGTTGAAGATCCATCTGGGTACGCCTGTGTTGATCGTTTTCAATGCTCCTATGCTAATCCAACAGCCGTTACCCCCTGCGGAGGGATCTGCCCCCTGATCAGCCGCGATTTACCGGATGTGATAAGTGTTAGCTGAACTGGGCAACAGCGGTGCCGACTAACCATTCTAGCGATCGCAGCTGAAAATTCAAGTCGTGTTTGGACTTGGCATTATCCTCAATGTGTAACCACAACCGTTTGAAAGCCCCGAGGAGCGGGGCTTTCAAAAAATCATCTGGACTTGACTCAGTGGAAAATTGCTATAGCAACGCCTCACAGAATCATTTTGAATTCTAGTGGACAAGAAGCTCAACGATGCTATCTTAACGAGGCAATGACTTACTCAAGTGTGTTCATGACCGAGCAATTGTCTCTTTTTTCTGGTGCAAATCAGCCCGATCGCCTTCATTTTAGTCGGCTGCCGTCGATGAAGATGAGCGCGGAATCCATTGAGCAATGGAAACAACGGGTTTATGCGTTCCAGCGTCAGGTGAAGGTTGGGATCCCCCTGCAGCAACCGTCTCTCTTTGACCTGCCCCCTGCGCCTGCCCTGCTGAATTCCGATAGTCTTGACCCGTTTGCCCTGCGCCAACAGAATATTGAATTTTGGCGATGGAAGTCTGCCGATACTGGGATTGCCGCCCTCTACTTTGTGATTGACTATCAGGTGCCGCTGCTGCTGTATGTTGGGGAAACGGCCAAGTCAGGACAACGTTGGAAAGGAGAACATGATTGCAAGCGCTACCTGGACAATTATGCCCAGGCACACTACCAGGCTGGGTTATCAACCCAGTTGGGTACTGCCTTCTGGTTAGCGGCTCCCACCGCGACCCGTCTCCGGCAGCAGCTCGAATCAGCGTTGATTAGCAAGTGGCGATCGCCCTTCAACAAGGAGAACTGGGAGCTATGGGGCACTCCGTTTACAGGCGGGAAGTAGTGCGGGAGCACAGCCTTGCTAGAAACGAGGGGGGGAGATCAAACCAGCGGAGCCGCAACCCCTCCCTAAGGTTGCTGTTTGCGGCGCGTTAAGGCGTCACCCGTAGGTCGTCCCGCGATCAATTGCCAGAGTGCTGCCTGGATCCCCTCTAGGGGAACGGACTCCAACGTAGAGGCAATCTGAGTATAAAATCCTTGTTCGATCTCCCTGACTTGTTCCGCCACCTGCCGACCTGAGGAGGTGAGCAAAAGGGTCACCATCCGGCGATCGGTTTGGGAGGGTTTTCGCTCCACCAGCTTTTTCTCTACTAGCGTATTCACTAACCGACTGGGGCTGCCCGTTTCACAAATCAGCCGTTCACCCAGTTCAATCAATGATAGAGGCGCGTAGTCATAAAGAACCCGCAACACCTCGGCTTGGGACGTGGTTAGCCCGATCGGTTCAAGCGCTGCAGAGAGTAAGCGATCGCCCTCCCGTTGAGCCGCCAAAATCAAATACCGTAATTCCTCAATGGAATTCATGCTGTAATTGCGTCACCCCTAAACGAAGCTGTAAACACTTGCGAATGGCATTAGCATACGTTATGAGATGGGTGAAGCGAAACATATGCTCCAGGTTGGGTAAAATCATCTCTCCCGCATCCAAAATTTCCTCAACCCAGTGGCGGGGCATTTTCGCAATTTCAGCTCACCGTTAGCGTATTCTCCATGCCGCTTTGGACATGACTATCTACTGGGCAATACACCCGGTATTGTCCTGGCTTCAAATTGACAGTCAATGTTTTGGTCTCGCCAGGTTTAAGATTGATGTCAAATTTTTGTTCAATACCATTTCCCTCAATCGCAAAATTATGATCAATTCGACCTGCATTACTGACAGAAAAGGTGGTTGCTCCTGCGGATAAAGCGGTAGGCATGTCAATTTTAAATTCTGAGAGTTTAACGGTTACAGGAGTCCCGTGAATCTGAGCCGGAGCAGTGATTACAGAGGGGGCAGGTAAAGTAGATGGAGATCCGGGTAAGGTAGATGGAGAACTGGCTTTTTCTTGATAGGAACTGGGTGAACTACAAGCTGTGAGTAAAACAAAAAATCCCAAGATCGGTGCGATCGGCAGTTTACTGATATACATCTCTTGATCTCCTAACTTCTTATGGGTTATGTGGAGAGGTAACCGTAAAAATGATGGGGTTGAGGAGTGATCACATCCCTTAATTCTAACTAGGGAAACCCATTCTGGATATTTCTCCTCTGACTATTTCATACTGTTCATTTTCAAGTTACGAAAGCTACTGGGTGAAATGTTTGACCAGCGCCGGAATGCTCGTGTAAAGTTGGCAGCGTTACTATAGCCCAGTTCAACGGCAACATCAGCTAATTTGATATTTGGATCACTCAACAACCGCACCGATCGATCGAAGCGCACTTGATCAATTAAGCGAGAATAGGTGAGATTGGTCTCATTCAAGTGTCGCTGCAACGTGCGAACGCTGACGCCGATTATTTCTGCTACGAGTTGAATATCTGGATAACCTTCCCTCAACTGCAAGGCAATAATCTGCCGGATCGAGCCTGGGAAGGTGGTAGCCGGGGCCGATGAAAGTAATGTCTCATAATCTTTATAGCGTTGGGCATCATAGCGTTGGGCATCGTGATATTCATCTAAATTCTGAAGCGGTAAGCTCAAAAACGATCGCGGAAACCGAATGGCAGTTTCCTTCTGCTCAAAGAGAATATTGATATCAAAGAGTTCCGCGAATTGGTTCAATTCTGTTAACTTTGCTGTTTCTAGATGAATCTCTGTGGGTTTCCATACAGAACCAGCTGCTAATTGCACTAGATGAATCATAATCATGACAAAACATTGATCTGCCTGTTGCCGACCGACATCCATCTCATCTATAAACTTACGGCATAGCCACACTTGGTCATCCTGTTCTATTAACCAGATGCGATCGCCAGAATTGTAGGTAGCGATCATATAAATTGCCGTTTGAATCGCATCATGAAGTGTGAGTGAATGATAGAGCAAACGCCCAAATGCGCCCAGAGACTTGATTTGTATTTTTTGTCCAACCAGGAATCCTAAGCTGGTATATTCTTCTATCTGTGCCGATTGCTCATAAAATTTGAACACTTGTTTGAGGGGAAACAGCGCCTCTGGATCTCGTAATACTAAAGGGGGCAATTTTGCTGCTGCTAAAAGACGCTGCACTGGGGCACCGTTCTCTTCTAGAAATTTGACAAACTCTGTAAGGATGTTTGCTCTGATAAGAGGGATATAGTTCATCGCTGTATCCTGACTTATATAATGCAGCTATAATGCAGCTTAAAATTTTTATAACGAATTCCTCTTTAATCTGCTTGTCATACAACGCCATTGAGCGCAGCAAAAGTTTTTCTAGGGTTACTCTCGCGCAGAAAAAATTGGAACCCACGCAAAGCGCAGATTCCAGATTGCTGCTCCGATTTTGTATAATAGACTTTATCGGAAATTGGTTTGTGGTGCGGCGGAGCC
>DATNOY010000189.1:0-6499 GCA_036703495.1 Coleofasciculaceae cyanobacterium | reverse complement strand
TAGGAACTTTGCTGGCGAAACGCTCCTCCCAGCCAGGGCAGCACTCCTGTACCCTGCTCAGCAATTTTAGGTCATCCATAATCCCTAAAAGACGCTATCTCAGTAAGTCCAATCGAGATAAATCAAGGTTTAGCCCAGTCGCATTTTTTACAATCTTGTTGGCTTACGGAGATTTAGTGGGCACTCTACATGCAGCGATCAGCTGAATTACTGAAGGCTTTCAATCAATTAATTTCCACCGAGGTACTCGGCAATCCGGCTTCACCCCTTTTCCAAGCCAAGCTTCCCAACCCAGCGTTGAAGTTAATGAATTACCTTGCATCAATTCAGCTGGAACCTCCAGCCAGCTCTGCTTTGCTAGGTTCTGCTCTGCTGCCAACCCCACCTGTAACACGTTAGGAGAAAAACTGTGCATCCCTCTCAGAGCCTGATCCGTGACCTTTCCCACCGGGTTTCGTCGAGCTTGGCTAGTTGCCCAACGATCGTTTTTATCGATGCAGCGATCGCGGACTACTCAAGCCTTGCAGAGGGTGTACTGCCTGCCACAGAAGTGATTGTGCTAGATCCAACTCAAGACGGCGTGCTGCAGATAACGGCCGTGCTGCAGCAACGTCAATCCTTGAGCAGTGTTCACCTGGTATCTCATGGCCATCCGGGGCAGATCCAACTCGGCAATGGCTGGCTGAATCGGGAGACGCTCCAGCAGTATGCCGAAACGATAAAACAGTGGGAGCGATCGCTGCATCCAGAGGCTAGCCTGTTAATTTATGGTTGCCAGGTAGGTGCCAGCCCGCAGGGCAGAGCTGTGGTGCAGCAGATCAGCAGACTGATCGGTCGGCGGGTTGCGGCATCTCGCGATCTGACGGGAAGTGCAGCTTTGGGTGGCAACTGGGATTTGGCAGTCCAGAGTCAGCCTATGGCAGTCCAGCTGGCTTTTGACCCGGCAGTGCTGGCGGCTTACCGCCATATCCTACCCGCGATTCAGATTAATGACGTGGTGACAGATGAGGGAGATAGCGGTGCCATAGATATCACCTTCACAATCTCGCTAGATGCTCCCGCACCCGTCGAGGGAGTCAGCGTCGATTTTGCAGTTGTGGGCAGCAGTGCCACTGCAGGCAACGATTTTACTGCTCCTGCTGCTGGCACGCTCACCTTTGCAGCAGGCACCACCACGCAAACGGTGACAGTTTCGGTGCAAGGAGATACGATCTATGAGCCAGATGAAAGCTTTTTAGTCAAATTGAGTAATCCCAGCGCCAACGCAACCCTGGCTAAAAATCGCGGGGTCGGGATTATTCTCAATGATGATGCGTTGCCCAGCCTCAGCATTGGCAATGTCAGCTTGGTGGAAGGCAACAGCGGCTCTACAAATGCCCAGTTTACCCTCACCCTCAGCGCGCCCAGCAGTCAGTATGTGGCTGTGAACTACGCAACTGCCGATGGCACGGCAACCGCCACCGATTACACCAGCGTACCGCTGACGCAGGTCATGTTTGCACCGGGAGAAATCAGCAAAACTATTAACATTCCCGTCACCGGAGATGGGCTGAGCGAAGCTGATGAGACTTTCTTCGTCAACTTAAGTGGGGCAGTTAATGCCACGATCGCCCAAGGTCAGGGCAAAGCCACGCTGCTGAATGATGATGCCGATCCTAGCCTCAGCATTGCCGATGTAACGATTACAGAAGGCGATAACGGCGTGACCAACGCCACCTTTACCGTCACCCAGTCCATAATCAGCGGGCAAGATGTCACCGTCAATTGGGCTACCGCAGACGATAGCGCCCTGGCTGGACAAGATTATGACGCAGCTTCCGGGACGCTGACTATCCTGGCTGGGCAAACTTCCGGGACGTTGACCGTACCAATTCGAGGTGATCTGGTCTACGAACCGAGCGAATCTTTCTGGGTCAACCTCAGCAATGCGCTACATGCTTCGATCGGGGATAACCAAGCTAAAGCCACCATTACGGACAATGACCCCGCTCCTAGCCTGTCCATTGGCGATATCACCCTGACCGAAGGCAACAATGGCAGCACGCTAGCTACCCTCACCGTTTCTCTATCGGCCGCTAGCGGTCAATCGGTGAGCGTTAACTATGCAACTGCCGATGGTACTGCGATCGCCGGTGCAGACTATACCAGCAGCAGCGGTAGTCTCACCTTTGCTCCCGGTACCACCACGCAGCAGATCAGCATTCCCATCCAGGGCGATAGCCAATACGAAACGGATGAGTCGTTCTTTGTCAATCTCAGTACGCCTGTTGGCGCAACTCTGGCAGATGCTCAAGCGATTGTCACCCTGACCAACGATGATGCCGCCCCGACCGCCAGTATCGACGATGTGACGGTGACTGAGGGGGGCACCGCCCGCTTCACGATCTCGCTGTCTCAAGCGAGCGGTAGTCCGATGACAGTCACCTACAGCACTGCCGACAGCACTGCCACAGCGGGCAGCGACTACACTGCCACCACTGGGACAGTCACGTTTGCTGCCAACGAAACTCAAAAAACAATTGATATTGTCACCCTAGATGACCCGGCCAATGAACCCAGTGAAACCTTTTTCGTCAATCTCAGCAGTACCGATGTGACGCTGACCGATGCCCAAGGGTTGGGTACCATCACCGACAATGATGGGCTTCCTAAAATTGCCGTTGCCGATGTCACTGTTCCCGAAGGCAATAGCAACAGCAGCGCCCTGATCACGGTGGCGCTATCCAATCCCACCTCACAAACGGTAACGGTCGATTACGTGACTGCTGACGGCACAGCCCTTCAGGGCAATGACTACAGCAGCACTGGCGGCACGTTGACCTTTCAGCCCAACCAAACAACCGCCAGCTTTACAGTCCCGATTCTGGGCGATCGTCAAAAGGAACCCAACAAAACCTTTTTCATTAATCTCAGCGGCGAATCTAACGCAACTTTAGGAGATGGGCAAGCCGTGATCACCATTCTGGACGATGATCCAGTGCCGGCGATCGCCATCAACGATATCAGCCTGACTGAAGGCAACAGCGGCACCACCACAGCTAACTTCACCGTTTCTCTGACTAATCCCAGCAGCCAGCTCATTACCGTCACCTATGCCACCCAAGACGGGACTGCCACTGCTGCCGACAATGATTACCTGGCCATCGCTCCTACCGTTCTCAGCTTCAATCCGGGAGAGACTAGCAAAACGATCGCAGTCACGGTCACAGGCGATACACAACCCGAAACCGATGAGCTTTTCAATGTCAAACTTAGCAATGCTAGCGCTACCGCCACGATCGCCGATGACCAGGGAACCGCCACGATTCGGAACGATGACAGCTTCCCTAGCCTCACCATCAGCGATGTCACCTTGAATGAAGGCAACAGCGGCACCACCAATGCCAGCTTTACCGTCACGCTCAGCGCTGCCAGCAGCCAACCTGTCACCGTAGACTATGCCACCCGCGACGGCAGTGCTACCCGAGCTGATAACGATTACAATCCTGCTTCGGGTACGCTAACGTTTGCCGCTGGAGAAACCCAAAAGAATATCACGATCGCCATCAACGGTGATACCAAAATTGAGATTAATGAGTCTTTTCTGATTGTCCTCTCCAATCCTGTGCGAGCTACCCTAGCCAAAAATCTAGGCATCGCCACGCTAACAAATGATGACCCCTCCAAGCCTGCCACCAGCCCACCGGCGGGTACTCAACCCAGTTCCGGCGCTACGTCAGGTTCCAGCCCGCAGCCCTCTAATCCTCTCGCCTCTAATCCTCTCGTAGGTACGACCAAAACAGATATCTTGCTCGGCGATGCCTCAGACAACGTAATTCAAGGCTTAGGTGGAAACGACATCATCCGAGGATTTTCGGGTCGTGACAGTCTGGATGGTGGCGATGGCGATGACCAAATTTTTGGCGGACAAGATGCCGATCGCATTTGGGGTAGAGCGGGCAACGACCTATTGGTTGGACGCAGAGGGGATGATCAGATTTGGGGAGGCGATGGTAAAGATGAATTGTATGGCGGCGCGGGCAATGATTGGTTAGAGGGTGGAGCAGGGAAAGATCTTCTCACAGGCGGATCAGGGAAAGACCGCTTTGTGTTTGAAAACACTCAGGGGGGTGTAGATCAGGTGATGGGGTTCTCGGTCGTGGAGGATGTGATTGAGATCGCCAAATCGGGCTTTGGCTTGAAAGGCAAGTTTATTGATGGGGCGATCGCCAAGCAACAGCTGTGCTTAGGAGCGAGAGCCTTAGATCGCGACGATCGCTTCATCTATAACCCACAGACAGGATATTTAGGGTTTGATGCCGATGGATCAGGCTCTGGGAAAGCGATTCAATTGGCTCAGCTTTCCCGCGGGCTTCACCTCACTTCTCGGAATCTCCAAGTGATGGCATAGGTTTGACCTTTTCTGGCAGTCTGGCTTGTCAATCGCCTCAATTTTCAGGGGTGCTGATCAGCGATCGCGCTGATCAGGCACACCGGATTGCCGATCAATTTTTGCTGATCAATTTTTTAACTTGACTTTGGACTAAATCGCATTAAATTCCCTGAAAGCCTCGCTTCGCGAGGCTTTCAGGGAATTTAATGCAGAAAAATGGGTTTGCCGCGAAACGCTCTCTGTGAGAGCGTTTCGCGGCGTGATCGAGCAAATTAGTCCAAACTCCAGTTTTAAAGTACTGTTGCCATTTGCGTGAGGACAACGGGGAGTTGGGGCTGCGCTCAGCCGCTGGGCGCTAGTCGCCATCTCTTATTGCCAGACAAAGACTTTGGCCGCGTAAGCGTCCAAGTCGATCAGGAGTCCATCATCCCCAGATTCGATATCATAATTGCCCGTCCACTCGTGCCACTTTCCATTAGCGGGGAAGTGAGGAACGTGATATCCTGCCAGAAAATCGCCTGAAAAATTCGCTACAACCACGATCCGGGAGCCTTCATCATTCCAGCGGGTGTAAGCTAACACTTTAGCCTCCACATTTTCGTGGAAAAAATCAATCTTTTCCGTGTAAAGCGCAGGATTGCTTTTCCGCAGCTTAATCAAGCCTTTGTAGTATTCAAACAAGCCGCGATTCAGGTCATTACTCATCAGTTGCCAATCTATTTTGGATGATTCCAGAGTTTTCTGCTTGTACTCACCAAACTCTTCACCCATCCAAATCAGCGGCACCCCTACTGCAGTCATCAACAGGGCAACCCCCAACTTAATTCGCTTGAATGCTTCTTCATCAAAAATGTCGCGATCGCTCAACTCGACCATGAAGTGATGGTGGTCATGGTTGGTGAGGTAATTGACAACATTAGTTGCACCCATGAAGCCTTGTCGTTTGCAATCAAGCACATCCTTGAGATTTTCTAAATCAAACAGGTCGCCGCAAACATGGGCTGTAATGACATGGCGGAAGCTGTCGTGCCAGCAGCCGTCCATTGGCCCATCTGTATTGGTGATGCTAGTTGTCTCCGGAATATATTCAGCAACCGTGTAAAAAGGCTTCACGCCAGCAGTTTTTTTGGCTTCCTGCACCAGCCAGTGCATTAAGTCATAGTTAGCAATTTGCCGCGCCGCATCGAAGCGAATCCCGTCAATGTGATACTCGTTAATCCAAAACCGTACATTATCGCCGACAAATTGCCGTGCAGGATAGGTTTCTAGATTTTCATCATAGAGTTCGTAGTTAAATTCTGGACCCCAGTTATTATCAGGATCGCGTGGAGAGTGGTGGTACCAGTAATCGTAGTCAATCTTTGTTAAGGGGGCTTCTGACTCTGAGTGGTTATAGATTCCGTCGATGATGACGCGGATCCCTCGCCCATGGCATGCGTCAATGAGCTGCTTTAATCCTACTGTCGAGCCATAGCTGGATTCCGTAGCGAAGAAGTGTCGAGGATTATAGCCCCAGCTGTGATCTCCTGGATGTTCCTTGACGGGCATCAATTCAATCGCATTAATACCCAACTCGCAAAGGTAGCCTAATTTTTCAATTACGTGCTTGTATTTGCCGCGAGTGTAAGGGTCATCTTCACCGCCGGAAAAGTCACCCACGTGAAGTTCATAAATAATTAATTCACGATCTGCTGGTAAAGGCTCATCATCGTGCTGCCAAACGTAAGTATCGACAATGCGATCGCCATCTTTAATTTGTACTACTGCATTCTGGCTAGGATCATCAATATCTGTTGCGTAAGGGTCAATCACATCTACCCATTCATCCGGTTTAAAAAACCAGCTACGGGACTGAATGCGAAATTTATATTGATACGTGCCGTCTTCTAATGCTACATGAGTACGAAAATAACCATCTTTCCCTTTTTCCATAGAGATTTCTTCCCAGTTGGAAAAAGATCCAATCAATGCCGCTGCTTTATTGTAGGGAGCAAACAGCTTGAATTCAATTGAGTGGGACATAGAGCGTATTGCCGTAGATTAACCAAAGAAACCAGCAGATTAACCAAAGAAACCAGCCCAGCGCCAGCAAGCCCATTGCCCGACGATCTGTGGCAATGGGCTTCT
>DATNOY010000188.1:0-2588 GCA_036703495.1 Coleofasciculaceae cyanobacterium | reverse complement strand
GACGCGGGTTGATCCGCGGAGCCAGGGAGAAGCATTGGAAGCTCAGAAAACCTTACTAGAAGTTGGAATTCCCGTTTGCCAGGCCTTCATTCGGACGTATAAAGCTCATGAAAGATCTGCCTTAGATGGCACCTCAATTTTGCAGTGGCGTGGGAAGAATAAAAAAGAAGCTGAGGCAGATTATCGTCGGGTCGTCGCCGAAATCCAGCAAGACTGGCAGACAATGGTAAAAGGGTAAAGATTGTTTTCAAGCTTTTTTTGTGGAATGCCACAGGATGGGAGGGAGTTATGGCCAGGAAACGGTTGTCAGATTTATTACGAGAAGAGGCGCAAAAGCCTTCAGATGCAGGGGCGGCAGAGCCAGAATCTAGCCCCACTAGCGAGCCAGAACCCTCCCCCGAGGCTACCGCTCCGGCCAGCAATCGTCGGCATAGTGCGACTAAAGCGGATCTAGAAGAGGCGATCGCTGAACTGCAATCCACATTGGAATCCGAACGGCAGTCTGCCCAACAGCAGCAAGCGGATGCTCAGCAAGCAATGGCCAAATTGCAATCTCAGCTGCAAGCGCAGATTGATCTGGTGAAAACCCTGAAAGCAGAAGTACAGCAAATTCAGCAGCTCAAGACCGAGTTGGCAGCAGCAAAGGCGGATGCTCAGCAGCCTCAGCAGCTCAAAGCCGAGCTAGAGGAAGCCCGAAAAGTCATCTTGCAACTTTCTGAAGCCAATCAGCAATTGCAAGCTCAACTCAAAGCGCAGCCAGCCCAGACGCTGGCTCCTGCCAAAATCCAGGCTGCTGCGCCTAAACCCATGCCGCTGCCCTCACCGCCTGAACCAGGACTGGAGAAAGCCCAAGCTAAGAGTCAATCTGCCCCTAGCGGCATTGTGCCTATGCCAGGACGCGATCTCCCCAAAGGGCGCGAACTGCCGCAACATGAACTGGCTCTGCGAAAAATCTTGGATCATCCGACTCGGCCTAACACTCTGCCGGATATGTCCTCCGAAAAATCCAACAAACTGGGTGAGGCAGATATCGGCTGGATGGACTAGAGCCTCAAGGCTGCAAGGTCAGGAAATCAAGAGCAACCCGCTCTGTTGCCGGCTGAACCCCCGCTAAAACGATTAAGATAGGTGAAGAAAGTCTCGAGCCACATAAAAATAACTTCATGACCTTCACCTTAATCGAGTCGTCTGTTTCTCGCCTAAACGCACCCACTCTCCATCGCTTACCCAATGGCTTGACGATTGTAGCTGAACAAATGCCCGTTGAAGCCGTCAATCTCAGCCTCTGGCTAGGTGTGGGTTCAGCCGTTGAAGCAGAAGAAATTAACGGTATGGCTCACTTTTTAGAGCACATGATCTTTAAGGGTACGGCTCAGTTACAAAGTGGTGAATTTGAGCGATTGATTGAGCAACGCGGTGCCCTGACCAATGCTGCCACCAGCCAAGACTATACCCAGTACTACATTACTACCGCTCCTCAAGACTTCGCAGCCTTAGCTCCTCATCAAATAGAAGTTGTGCTGAATGCGGCTATTCCCGATGATGCCTTTGAGCGGGAGCGATTTGTGGTGCTAGAAGAAATTCGCCGTTCGGAAGATAATCCTCGCCGCCGCACTTTTTACCGCTCCATGGAGGCCGCTTTCGATCGCCTGCCCTATCGCCGCCCTGTTTTAGGCCCTGCTGCCGTCATTGAAAATTTGCAGCCCCAGCAGATGCGAGATTTTCATGCGACCTGGTATCGCCCTCAATCCATTACGGCGGCAGTGGTGGGTAACTTGCCAGTTGAACAGCTAATTGAAATTGTTGCCGATGGATTTGCGGCCGCTCAACAACCAGACCTGCGGGTTGCAGAGCGCTACACGCCTGAATTGCCTGACTCCAGCCCAGAAGCTCCGTTTGCGGATATCGTTCGTTACGAACACATAGACGACAGTTTGCAACAGGCTCGTCTAGTCATGATGTGGCGAGTTCCAGGGATGGCCGATCTAAACCAAACCTATGCGCTGGATGTGTTGTCCTCAATCCTGGCTCGGGGAAGAACGGCTCGCTTAATTCGGGATCTGCGAGAAGAACGGGGCTTGGTTTCGGCTATTTCCGTTAGCAATATGACCTATATGCGGCAGGGTGTTTTCTACATTAGTGCCCAGCTACCGGCTGAGAATTTGGCAGTGGTTGAGGAAGCGATCGCTCAGCAGATTCGCCGCCTGCAGACTGAACCCGTCTCTGACTCTGAAATTGCGCGAGTGCAAACGCTGGTTGCCAATCGCTACGTTTTCGGCAACGAAACCCCTAGCGATCGGGCTGGACTTTATGGCTATTACCAAGCTGTGATTGGCGATCTTGCCCCTGCATTTAACTATCCAGCTCGGATTCAGGCATTGGATGCTGCTGCTTTGCAAGCTGCTGCCCAACAGTATCTATCGCCAGCAGCCTACAGCGTTGTCACGCTAAAGAACAGCTAGAGCATCAGTCCCCTCTCCCCAGAAACCAAATTGCCTGATCGATCTCCCTGTATAGGGCTAATTTTTCTTACCCTTCTCTCCAGAAACCGAATTGCTTGATCCGCATCCCTTTATAGGGATAATTTT
>DATNOY010000187.1:0-4530 GCA_036703495.1 Coleofasciculaceae cyanobacterium | reverse complement strand
ACTTAACTGCACCAGCTGAATTTGAGTTTTTGCAGCAAGCGACGGAGCGAGGGTTGCGGCCTGCTGGTAAAACGCTAGGGCCGGGTCGGTTTGGCCCTGGGCGCGAGTCGTATTCCCTAAACTGAGCAGAATGCCGCTGATCTCTAATGCAGATTGAGGCGTATCATTTTGAAGGGTTTCGGCGATCGCCAAGCTCTGCTCCAAGACAGCCCGAGACTGCGCGAGATTGCCGACCAACCTCAACATCTTGCCCAGGTTTCGCAACCCTGCCACCTGGAGATGCGCATCGGTCTGGTTTTGCAACGATTGTTCTACCTGCGTCAACAGATCGGTCGCTCGTCTATAAAACCCTTCTGCCTGTAACGCTCTGGCTTGATTAATCTGGCTACCGAGGATGCCAACCGAATCGTCTGCTTGGCGATAGGTCGCTTCGGCAGATTGCCAGGTTGCCAAAGCCGCTGATGCCTGACCTTGAGCTAGCTGTAGCTGTCCTTGAACGGTCAGCACTTGAGCCAGAACGGAGGCAGTCTCAGGATGGACTGGGCGTTGAGCGTTGAGCAACGAGAGGGCTTGAGCGATCGCCTGATTGGCTGGCGTCCACTGTCCCAGATCTGCCAAGGCAGTGCCGACAAAACTGAGAACCAGCGCTTGATTGAGGCGATCGCCTGCCGCTGTGTAGCGGGTGAGGGCCTGCTGCCAAAGGGCGATCGCCTCTGAGAGTTGCCCTGCCTGATAGCGATCTTCGGCTTGCTGCACCAGTTGAGCTGGGGAAATCGGGACAGACGCCAGGGAAGCAGATGCGTTGTCTATCTGTTGTTCTATCGTTTCTACCCGGGCGCTATCTGGGGCCGCCACGGTCATCTTTGCAGAAAGGCCAACGACCACAAGCAACCCTAACACAGCGAATGGCAGCCAGCGTAGCCGGCCTAAGAGGCGCTGCCTGAAGGTTACTCGCTGATGGATTCGCTGACTTCGGTGCCGCTTATTCATTGGGAGGGTGCGACTGCATGGGGAGGGTGCGATTCCTGTCAGGGCTGATATAGTGCTATGCACTCCGATGAGTCCGGGCGGGGGGCTGCGCCTCCAGCTACGGGTTCCCTGCGCCCCCGTTTCCTCTGGATGAGGACTGCTATATCAGCGGATGTTTATAGCTAAGCTAGTATCGTTATCGCAGGTTTCGCAAAATTTAGACCAGGAAAAATAGGTAAGTTAGCTCTTTTAGAGAGTTGACTCCCTTAATTTTGCTGCCTCTGTAGTTTACTGCCTTTCGGGGCAGGCAATAGGCTGATTCGACCCATTTTGCAGCGCTAAATTAGATGGAGTAGCAATTAGCATCACCTTCCCCGTAAGAGCCGTCTGCCATCCGGTTGCTTCAAGGATAGGAGAGGGTGGAGCGGCTGAAGGAGCACTCTTGAGGATTTGGGTGGTTGGGACTGGGGCATGCTGGGCAACCGCTAGCCTGCGACGATCTTGCCAGCCTGCGTCATCGTCTAACTGTTGTTCAGGATTAGGCGGCAAACCCCCCCGACCGCTAATGACAAAAGAATTACCTTGCGTCGCCGGACAACCTCGGGCAATCAGGCGGGATGGATCGATGACATTGGTGGGCAGTTCGGCTAAACCAGAAGTGGGGTCAGGCTGATTGATGTTGAGCTGCACGGTACCATTTAGGGCAGAATTGGCCCCAGTAGCGGTGATGTCGCTGAAAGACGTGTCTTGAGGGCGAAACTGAATGCCAAAAATACCAGAGGTATTAATTGAAACGTTGCCACCACGAGCGTTCGCAGAATTAGCTCGGATGTCGCTATTTTCAGAGGGCACCGCAGCGATCGCCCCTCCCTGAATCCCAAGGTTGCCACCATTGCCACTCCCACCCGCCGAGGTGGTGATTTGACTATTGTTTCGCAGCAGCAGCAAATCGCGCACGTTAAGATCCAGATTGCCGCCTTCCCCGGAAGCAGTAGCCCCAGTAATAGAACCGCCACGGTCGAGCAGGATCGAGTGGGCATTCACCCGCAAGGTGCCTGCACTCCCGGTACCATCATTGCTGACCCCAACATTGGCTCCATGACTGGTGCTTAAGCGGGGCGTGTTAATGGTCAAGTTGCCTGAATTGCCGCTGGGTCGGTCAGGCAGTCCAAAAGCTTGTCTGAGGGGTGCCGACAAAATAGGGGCAGATGAACCCACAAAGCTAGCTAGAGAAGAGCTGGGCACTGTACCACTGACTTCGACAAACTCGCTCGCATGGATAGTGACACTGCCCGCATTACCAGTTGCTACAGTCGAAGAACTCACATTAGCCCCACCTTGAATCACCAACCTGGATGTGTTGACACTCACCTTGCCCCCGTTTCCAGCATTAGCAGCGGTGGCAGACACACTGCTGGGGGCAAACAGGCTGGACTGTCCAATCACTTCTACTGATTCAGTTGCATCCACCTCCACATCTCCGGCATTACCGATTCCGTAACTTGAAGCGGATATACCGCCTCCATTAAGGGCAAGCAACCGTCCTGTGGATACGGTGGTATTGCCTGCCTCTCCAGAATTGAAAGCGGCTGTGGAGAGACCGCTGCTCAGAGTAGGATTAACGGATGAAAAGCCGCTCACTTGCGTAGAATCAGAGGCTTTGACGGTCACATTCCCTGTCCCAGCAGGGCTATAGGAGCGAGCAACGATCGCCGCGCCATTCTGGACAAGCAACCGCCGAGTGGAAACTGTAATCTCTGCCCCACGTCCAACGCCTACAGTTTCACTGTCCAAGCCACCCGGAAACCTCCCGTCTGGACTGCTTTCACTCACTGCTAAAGCCTGGGCAGCATTCACTCGGATACGCCCACCTGCTTGAGTTCCCTGGTTTTGAATCAACAGCAGTGAGCCATCTGCTAGCGATACCTGATTCCCTTGCACCTGAATCACCCCGCCCCCGCTCGCATCCGCTAACGCCTGTTGTGAAAGGCGAACATCACCCAGGCGTTGTCGTTCTGGATAATCAAACGCCAAGCCAGCGATCGGAGTACTGAAGTTCACTTGCCCATCGCGTATGCTTCCCAACTCAATTCGTCCTTGCTCTGCCGTCAGCGTACCGCCCTCAATGGCTATGTTCCCGCCAATTAAAGCCAGGGTCTGACCTACGGGCACCCGTAAACCAGCTGTGCTATCTCCTCTGACGAGCGGGGAAAAAATAGGGACTAAAACGGATAAATCGTACCCGTTCCCCTGCACCCCAATCCGTCCGGGATTGGCTCCCATCTGCAAACCCACTGGAACGCTGAGGGTCAGTAGAGGTGAAGTTTTTGAGGGGGTGGCACTGTACTGAAACTGATCGGCAAAGTTGATGCTATTGGCAGTCGTCGCCACAAACGATCCGCCCAGGTTGAGTGAGGCGTTGGGGCCAAACAGAATGCCATTGGGGTTAAGCACAAACAGGTTGGCTATGCCATTGGCCCGAATCACACCATCAATATTCGAGACTGACCCACCCGTAACGCGAGTGAAAATGTTCTGCACATCGGCAGCATTGTTGAAGTAGGCAGAACCGCCCGTGGGCACCGAAAATTGGCTGAAGCTGTGGAATAGATTGCTCCCTCGCCTGGCCCCACCGTCAATCTGCACATTGGCATTGCCAGCAACTTGCGATCGCTCTCCCACAGGCAGTGTGGTATCCGGTATCACTTGAGCCGCGATCGGTAAGGCATATGCACTCCACCCTACACTCAAAATGCTGCTCGTCACAATCCATGTTTTCAGGTGCGATTGGTTCATTCTGCTACCTTGTGTTCCGTAGTTGCCATCGACAGGGAAGGGGACTCTTGGCGCGATCGCTCAAGCCAAGCCAAGTCAAGCCAAGCCAAGTCAAGCTTAGAGAATCAACAGCTTGACCTTAAGCAGTTTACTACCTCCTCTGACAGGTAATTGCTTGATGCAAGCGATTCTGCGTCCTTGGGGCGGATGGTAACAACTCAGGAGATCTTTCCGGGAGGAATTTGCCATCCCGTCGCTTCGACTATGGGGGAGAAGGCGACGCCCCCTTCACCCCATCTGTAGCCTCCATTTCATTTAAAGAATTGGGATAAGAGGCGTTCGGCTGGGTTGCGCTCGCTGCTGTCTTGAAAAGTGGCGATCGCATAAGCTACCTTACCTGGTTGATCAAAAATGGGCGTACCCCAAATTTCAACGGGAGAGCTGTCATTTTGTCATTTTGGTGAATTTCTCAATTCTCTGTCTTTTCTCACCTCCTGTCTGGAGGTGCAGTCCCCCCTGTCCTCATCGGGGCCCGTCCTCATCAGAGCGCGTAGCACTATACCATTTGAAGAGAGATGGAACAGCCATCCGGATCTATATTGGAGTCATCACAGCGCTTCTACCGTACCATCTCCCTCCGGTTTTGCGACAGGCTCGACAGGGCAGCGGGTTGGCTCTCAAAGCCGTCATAGACCGAGGGCGCGAACGAGATTATCCTTCACTCTCCCATCCTCGCAGGCTTCTATTCTCCCCATTTTGAGGAAATTTTTATGAACACCCCTTTAA
>DATNOY010000186.1:0-6409 GCA_036703495.1 Coleofasciculaceae cyanobacterium | reverse complement strand
GGCTCATGTTTAAAATGTGTGCAGAAGCAGATCGAGGGAGTGAATATGGAGTTTCCCATCACCAATTTGTTGGATCGAGCTAACTGCATTCAATGGATCGTTGAGCATTTTCACCCGGATGGGTTTGGTTGTCCAAACTGTGAAGCAGGGGTAGAGCAAGCCCGCAAATTTAGAACAACTCGCCGCAGCCAGTTGACGGTATATCGATGTCGTCAGTGCCACCAAACCTACAACTTGTACAGTGGGACAATGTTTGAACAGCATCATCTTACCCCCGAGCAAGTTGTGTTGCTCATACGAGGTATTGTCAAAGGAGAATCATCCAAAAGTTTAGCCTCAGAACTCCAGCTCAGTTATCAAACGGTGCTTCACCTGAGACAGGGCGTATCTAGAGGTTGGGGGAGGGTTTGGGATGAAATTAGCGAAAATAGAAATATCAAAGGAAAAAGGGCAACCCCCAGCGGAGATGCCCGAATCAAACAAAATATACTTCTATGGTAACGCTGCGAGAGATTGTCACCCCCACGAATTTAGAATGGCAGCAAATGCAAGAAAAGCTGCATCACAACCACACCTTAGCTGGACTAGTGTTAGCGGCGTGGCAAATCGGATTATGGTTGGCCAATGCGTTAGTCGAAGCGGAACTCAATCAACGGGCACAGCAAGCCATAGACTGGGAGCGTTGCCCAAAGTGCGGTGCAACGTTGCATAGTAAAGGCTATGTCAGTCGTCGGATATTGACGTTAGTGGGCCAGGTAGAGTGGCGACGGCGAGTCGGACGATGTCCCAACCGTTGCAGCGGCAGCCAAGCAGTGCCGTTTGATAAAATCTTGGGGATTACCCCCTACCAGCAAACATCAGTGGAACTGATGCGCCTGGGTTGTCTGTTGGCGGTATTTGTGCCCTTTGAGATCGCGGTGAGCTTGCTCAAGCAACTGAGCGGTGTGAGTGTGAGTGATGCGACCTTATGGCAGTGGGTACAGCATTATGGGCAGGCAGGCATGAGCCAGGAGCAAGCTCAACTGAGCGCGTGGGAGGCGGGAGAGCACCCCCCAGTCGAAGCAATCGCAGCTCAAACCGCAGCCCTGCCGCTCTTGATTGGGGCAGATGGAGTCACCGTGCCGTTTCGCCCGCACCCAAGAAGCAATAAAGGCAAGATTGTGTTTCAGGAAATCAAAGTGGCACTGCTGTCTCGCTTGGGACATCGCTTCAACCGCTCGGGTGAGCCAGTCACTCAACTGATGCAGCGCCGCTTGGTTGCCGTGCGCGGCAGTATCTATGACCTGCAGGTGCGCTTGCAAATCGAGGCACACCGACAAGGGATGGCGACTGCACCGCAAGTGGTATGGATTAGCGATGGGGCACGGGGATTCTGGTGCTTGTTTGAACGCTGCTTTGCCTCCGTTGCCGTGGGCATTTTAGATTTTTACCATGCTTGTGAACATCTCAATGCGGCGGCTCAAGCCTATGGCAAGACCTTGCCAAACCGGACTGCAACCGAGTGGTTTGAGCGGTTACGTCACCAGTTGCGTCACGGTTATGTCCATCACATCCTCAAGGAATTCGAGACCTTGTTGCGTTATCCTTCCACCCCTGCATCTGCAAAAACGACCTTGCAGCAGGTGCGAAGTTATCTCACAACTCATCTTCAACATCTACAATACCGTCAGTTCAAAAAGCTGGGACTGCCCATCGGCTCTGGCATGGTGGAGAGCGCCTGCAAGTGGCTCATTAGCCAAAGATTCAAAGGAACCGGCATGCGGTGGAGTGAAGCAGGGTTTGACCATTTGCTCTATCTGCGGTTGGCTTGGGTCAACCATCGCTTTGACCCACTGTTCGCTAAACACTCACTTTCCCCAACCCTCTACTCCCCCAACCAATAGATGCGCCCGAGTGAACATGATCGTGACGGTCTGGGAGCTTCAGAGTCAGAACTGGACAATGGAAGCCATTTTACAAGCGTTTTCGCGGCTATTAGCCGTTTTAATACTTGCAGAAATCATTGTGATTACATGGCGAGTGAATCCTGAACATTAGTATCTAAATCAGAACAAGGAACACCATGAATAAGCCCAAGGTTTTTATCAACCGCTCTCATACGGGTTGAGCCGAATAGTACAGATATAGAGTTGAAGTGCAACTCTGGGGTGAGCATTATGGTGCAGCATGAATGGCAAGATGAAACACGACAGTTGGCGATCGCGCCTTGCCTGTGGCTCTGGTGGACATGGGCTACTACAATTGCGGGCGCGATCGTCGGAGTACTGGAAACATCAGGCTTTGAGCTTGTAGCAACCATATTTTTTACAGGTTTATTGATTGGCACAGCCCAATGGCTCGTTTTGCGCCAGTACATTCCTAAAGCCTTTTGGTGGATAGTGGTTAGCACACTGGGATGGACTTTTGGGCTAGTGCTGATGAGTTATTACACAACCCTTTTTGAGCCGCTTATTCAATTCCTAAGGACGCTGGGCGCGTGGGAAGTTTTTTGGACGAATTTGGTCAAACAGCCGATTGTATTGGCTATTTTTGGCGCGGCTCAATTTCCGATTTTGAGACGATTTGTCCGTAAAGCACATTGGTGGCTTCTGGTCAGCGCTTTAGGAGGTGCATTAGATGGAGCAAGCGGCTCAACTGTCGCGTACATTTTGCAGCCAGGGCTACCGCCAGCACCATTCTCGACAGCATTGAGCTATGGGGCAGGTTGGCTAGGCTACGGCATCGTTACCGGAATTTGTCTGCAATGGCTGCTGCGTCATCAACCCCAGTAAGACAATACACAAGCTTGCGATGAGCGCCGAGGCGCAACTCCGAAGGAACCGCAACATACCTCAATCAGGAATTCATCATGCAATATCTTTCACAGGACTTAATCCTTCTTGCACTCAATCCCCAAACGGGGAAAACTCGCTTCTCTTGGTACGCGGCGCTCGAATATGCCGCTCACTGGACGGGGATGAAGGTGAAGTAAGCGAAACGATCGCAGACGATTTATGACCACGGATGCGGTGGTTTTCACTCTTGAGCATCACTGCATCCATCACCAAATATCGGAGCTAAAATATGTCACGCAAAACGATCGCTACCAAAGACCAGTCTCCACAACGACCACTTACTCCCAGTGTCAAACACCTGCTTCGGCGATCTCTTCGCAAACCCTTTCAGATCATTCGCACTAATTTTCGCGCCTACCTCACCATCAACGCCATTGTGTATGGCTTAGTCATCATCGGGTTGGTAGTGGCGATGGTCTTCCCCAACCTGAACGCAACTCAGGTAGCCATCCAGGAAGACAACGGAACGGCGGATCTTGTCCGATCGCTATTCAATAACCCGTGGCTGTTCTCGCTGACTATCCTGGGAGTCAACGTCACGACCGGCGCGCTGTGGATCGTGCTCCCTTCGCTGATCGTTCCCTTCGCTGGCATCGCCATATTTGCGTATAAGACGTTCACTCTCGGTTTAGTTATGGCTCCGACTACCAAGATTATGGCGGTGGCACTGATCCCGCACTCGCTGACGATACTCATCGAGTTCCAAGCTTACGCCCTCCTGGTGTTTGGCGCATACATCCTTGGTCGGTCTTGGGTTCGCCCCGCAACCATCGGCACTCGGAACCATCGTCAGGGTTACGTCCGTGGGCTGCAACAGCTCGGTTGGCTGAGTCTGCCCACGCTCCCACTGTTCATCGTCGGCGCGATCTGGGAGGCGTTCTCGCTCCGCTACCTGGTTCATCCGCTGACCCAATGGTTGTTGTAGCCAGTAGGGTGAGTACTGCCCACAAAACCTTACTGGACAATCGCTGGTGATTGACGGTGGATACACAGCGAACTGAAAACTATAAAGCTAATAGTTTTTGGACAATTGCGACTCGTCGAATATTCGTTTCAAAAACTTCTGCTGGGTAGAGCAGAGGAATGCTCAAAATCTAATCAGGAGATTCAAATGATCCTAGTAACTGGCGCAACTGGAAATAACAGGCTGGAGGTACTCAAGCGTCTCGCCTCGCAAAACCTTCAAGCTCGCGCGATGGTGCGCGCTGCCTTTAGCACACGGGAACGTGCTCGCAATCGAGCCAAGGCAATTGCAGATCTGGGCATTGAAATGGTCGAGGCTGATTTCGATCGCCCTGAAACACTGCTCTCTGCCCTGGCAGGAGTCGATCGAGCCTTTCTCGTCACCAACTCAACAGAACACGCCGAAGCACAACAACTTGCGTTTGTCGAAGCAGCAAAACAAAGCGGTGTCAAGCACATCGTTAAACTGTCGCAGTTCGCCGCCAATGCTGACTCACCCGTGCGTTTTTTGCGCTACCATGCGGCTGTCGAATCGGCGATCCAAGCAACCCAGATGGCGTATACGTTTCTGCGCCCCAATCTGTTTATGCAGGGCTTGTTAAACTTTCGATCGTTAATTGTTGAGCAAAACACCTTTTACGCTGCGATCGGTGATGCGAAGGTGAGCGTAGTAGATGTCCGCGACATTGCTGACGTTGCTGTAGCTGCTCTGACCGAAGCTGGGCATGAAGGAAAGATTTACGATCTCACGGGTTCGCAGGCGCTAACACATACCGAGATGGCAGACTCTCTCTCTGCTGCCCTGAAGCGTCAGATTGCGTTTGTCGATATCCCATCCGAACAGATGCGGGAAGCAATGGTTGGCTTTGGGATGCCAGCTTGGCAAGCCGATGGACTGATTGAAGATTACGCCCACTATCGACGCAATGAGGCAGCCGCGATCGCTTCAGGGATAGAGGATGCGACTGGCAAAGCGCGCGTCAGTTTAGGGACTTTGCTCACGATTATGCAACGGCATTTAGCTGACTTCCGAAATTGAACGATCGACAAGTATAGCTCTAGCAGTTCGCAACCCTGGTTCGATAATATGATTCGAGGATAATATGATTCGAGTACTAAAAAAAGACTGGTTCTACTCATGTTGCTTGTTTCTTCTAAGTGTTTTACTGACTGTTGGTTGCACAGGCATTAACTCCGGGAGTAGAGAAGTTACCTCAAACCGCCCAACAGTTCCGTCAAGCGAGATTACAACAGCCACGACCGAGCGCACAGATGCATTACGCGATTCCCCAAAGGGGAGACTACGCCAACGCATTGAGCAAATCTCTCAAGCGGCTCAAGGGCGGGTTGGGATGACAGCTACAGTGCTGGAATCTGGAGAATCAGCGTCTCTGAATGGGAATCAGCGCTTTCCAATGCAAAGCGTTTATAAGTTGCCGATCGCAATGGCGGTTCTGAATCAAGTCGATCAAGGAAATCTCATGCTAGACCAGAAGATTCGGATCGAGGCAAGCGATATTGTCCAGGGAAGTCAAGTACTAGATGAGAATTCGCAAGGAAAGGAATTCAGTCTGCCTGAACTCTTGCAATACATGGTTTCTAAAAGTGACAACACCGCCTGTGATGTACTGCTGCGGCTCATTGGTGAACCGCAACGTGTCACGGAATATTTAAGCAGCCTTGGTATAAACGACATCGTTGTAGCGAACACAGAGAAGGAGTTAGCGCAAGATCTAGTCGTGCAGTATCGCAACTCTGCAACGCCCGATGCAGCAGTAGTTTTATTACGCATATTGCATGAAGGACGGGGACTTACAAAATCCAGTCAAGCGCTACTATTGCAATGGATGACAGAGACTCAGACAGGTCTAAAGCGTATCAAAGGACTGTTACCAGAGGGAACGGTCGTGGCACACAAAACGGGTACTTCGTCTACTGTGAATGGAGTAACGGCGGCAACCAATGATGTGGGACTCGTAACGCTTCCAAGTGGGCAACATTTGGCGATCGCAGTGTTTGTTTCAGATTCTCAAGCAACTGATGTAATCCGAGAGGAGGTCATCGCAAAGGTGGCGAGGGCAGCATGGGATGAATGGAGCAGATGAAGTTTCTTTCGTACTCGGGGGACTGGCGGTTCCGGGCTGGATGCAGATCACCGGGAACTTCTCAATACATGGGTGTGACCGACATTCAGTTCATTCATACCAATAGTCCAGATCTGGGAGACAAGGCACGAAAACGGAGGCTATTTGAAGGTGGTGGATAACATGATTAAGTACAAAGATTTTGCGCCTCGAATTACTAGACTTTATCGGAAATTGGTTTGTGGTGCGGCGGAGCCGCACCACAAACCAATTTCCAAACCGAAAACCTTATTTCCGATTAAGTTTATTGATCTGAAATCCCTAATGCCGCCGAGCCAAATACAAAACATGCTTCGACTGCGGGGTTAGCCGTGAAAGCAGGAGCGATTTTGTGAGCCAATGAAATCCGCCATGCACTATGTTCAGTCATTTTGAGAATTAATGTTGGGTAGAGCATGATCACCTCAGAAATTAATTAATAATTTCTCCGGGATTGTAAATTAGTTTGTGTCAAAGGTCAGGGAATGA
>DATNOY010000185.1:0-4466 GCA_036703495.1 Coleofasciculaceae cyanobacterium | reverse complement strand
AAATGGCGACAACACTCTAGAAAATGCTATAGTAACGATTGAGAATAAGTTATCGGTTGTATGCGTTTGTTTCTAGTATTGACGGGTTTTTCACGTTTTGCATTGGCAGGCTTCTCTCCGAGATCTCACTCTCTACACCTTTTGATTTTGGAGAAAATGTATGTCAATTTATGTTGGTAATCTTTCCTATGATGCTACAGAAGCTGATTTGAACTCTGTATTTGCAGAATATGGTTCGGTAAAGCGCGTGCAGCTTCCTACCGATCGCGAGACGGGTCGCATGCGCGGCTTTGCTTTTGTGGAAATGGGAACGGATGCTGAAGAGCAAGCCGCTATTGATGCTCTAGACGGAGCAGAATGGATGCAGCGCGACTTGAAAGTTAACAAAGCGAAGCCTCGTGAAAGCAAAGGTTCCTTTGGTGGTCGTAGCGACAACAGCTTCTCTCGGAACTACTAGAACCTGTTCCGAAAAATCGCCTAGGGTGGGCAGCGTTCACCCTACAAGGCTGAAAAGGGCGTTCTTAAATGGGTCGCCTCGAATTTAATTTCACATAAAGCTTAAGCAGTTTAGCTTAAGCTTTTTTGTTGAAGGCTTTGATCGACCCGGTTTAGTAAGGGTTCTGCTTTCGCTAAACCGGGTCTAGAGATCTCATGAATTAAAAGATCTACTAGCCTGCCTGCTGCTGCTTCGAGTGAAGACTCCCTTAAGAGTAAGAAAAATCAGCGGGGGCTATTGATAGAATGTAAAACTGTGGCATTCGCTTCCAGTCTGCGCGCCGCTGCTACTTTCAGTTCCAACCCCTATCCGTCTGCCTAAGACTGGTGCCGCCAACGGCGACAGACCGATGTTATCTCTGGAGTCCTATGTCTTTTTCTGATCTTGGTCTGTCCGACGAAATTGTTCGCGCCGTCGCTGCCCGAGGGTATACCGAACCTACTCCGATTCAGCTACAGGCAATTCCTGCCGTTTTGTCGGGTCAGGATCTCCTGGCAGGCGCACAGACGGGCACTGGCAAAACTGCCGGTTTTACCCTACCGATTCTGCATCTCTTGTCTGCTAATAGTACCCAGAGTGAACCGATCCGGCGATCGCCCATTCGGGCCCTGATTTTGACTCCCACTCGCGAACTTGCAGCCCAGGTGGAAGAAAGCGTGCGGGAATATGGCAAATACCTGCGGCTCAACTCCATGTCGATGTTTGGTGGGGTGAATATCAATCCCCAAATTCAGCGCCTCAAGAGCCGGGTTGATATTTTAGTGGCTACCCCAGGGCGATTATTAGACCATGTGCAACAGCGCACCGTAGATTTGTCGCGCGTTGAGATTTTAGTGCTGGATGAAGCCGATCGCATGTTAGATATGGGTTTTATCCGCGATATCCGTCGCATTCTGGCGCTGCTCCCGAAGCAACGGCAAAACCTGTTGTTCTCGGCCACCTTCTCTGACGAAATCAAAGAATTGGCTCAGGGGATGCTAAATCGTCCGATCCTGATTGAGGCAGCCCGCCGCAATGCCACGGCTGAGTTGGTAGCCCAGAAGGTGTATCCCGTGAATCGGGAAATGAAGCATGATTTGCTGGCCCACCTGATTAAGCAACACAACTGGTTCCAGGTGCTGGTCTTTACTCGCACCAAACATGGGGCCGATCGCCTGTCCAAACAGTTAACCCAGGGCGGAATTCCGGCATTGGCTATCCACGGCAACAAAAGTCAGATGGTGCGGACTCGGACGCTAGCCAAGTTTAAAGATGGCAGCCTGCAAGTTTTGGTGGCAACGGATATTGCTGCCCGGGGTATTGATATTAGCGAATTGCCCCATGTGGTTAACTTTGATTTGCCGCATGTGCCGGAAGATTATGTGCATCGGATTGGCCGGACAGGTCGGGCTGGGTCGGAGGGAGAAGCGGTGTCTCTGGTGTGTGTGGATGAACACAAGCTGCTAGCCGATATCGAAAAAGTGATTAAGCGATCGCTGCCCAAGGAAATTGTGGCTGGGTTTGAGCCTGATCCTAACGCCAAGCCCCAACCGATCCAGAATGGCCAAAACAATCGGCAGCGCGGGCAGATGCCCAGTCGGGGACAATCCCCTAGCCGCGTGAGTAAACCCAGCGCTCAGCGATCGGATCGTCCCAGACCCGCAGCCGATGCCGGGGATGGCAAGCCTCGCGCCCGCACCGCACCGTCGCGGCGATCGCCCTCTACCGGACGGCGATAGTCTAGCGATTGGCGCTTAACTTAAACCAGATGATGTTTTGGGGTGCTGAGGTAGAACCTTAGCACCCCAAACATTGGCTCAAGCCAGTCTTAGGGATGAGCCTGAAGTTTGCCCGGATCAATATCAATAAAGGGGACAGCCGCATTGCCGCCCAAAACCTGCGGAAATTTGCCGTCCCACTTCTCGATCGCCTGCTTCTGCAACAGTTCAGCAGTGAGGGTTTCTCGCAACAGCCGTTGCGCTTCTGCCTGTCCTTTAGCGCGGTTGATGGTAGCTTCGGCTTCCTGTTCCGCTTCGCGGGCAATATAAACGGCTCGCTGGGCCCGCTGTTCAGCAATTTGCTTTTCTTCAACAGCTTTCGAGAATTCTGTGGAGAAGGTGAGATCCACGACGCTGGTATCCAGGACAATGATGCCGTATTTCTCTAGCCGTTCACCCAATGCTTCATCAAAGTCTTGCTTCAGTTCATCTCGCTTGGTAATGGCTTCCTCAACCGTTCGCCGAGCTGCTGCAACTTTGAAGGATTCCTGAGTTTGGGGCGCAATAATTTTAGACACAATGTTTTGTAATGTGCCTTGAGTCCGGCGGATCGTCACTACTTGCAGGGGATCAAGGCTGAAGTTGATGGCAAAGCTAGCGGTTAATTGTTGTAAATCTTTGGTAGAACTTTGGGCTGGCACTTCAAATTTCTGTACCGTCACGTCATAAACATCGACGATCGAGACCAGCGGGGGTTTGAAGTGGACGCCCTCCAGCAGGGCTCCATCTCTGGCCTTCCCCAAGATGCTGAGGACGCCTGCTTCACCGGGATTAATAATCACAAAGGAATTTAGCCCTACGAACGCTAGAATTCCCAACAGCGCCAACAGCACCGTTGTCTGCCAACTGGGTTGACTTTTCATTTCCGCTCTCCTGCGTTCTCATCTTCTTGACTTTAGCAGGCAGCAGGTGACGGAAACAGCCAGGGGTAGCTTTGCACCTGTTAAAGACGAAGCATTCGCATTCAGGATTACCGGATTATCTGCCGGGTTATCTGCTGCGAATGCTTCGCCTCTACTTGCCTTTGGCAAATCCCGCCCGTCGAACGACTGCATCGGCAGTGACAGCCAGCACCAAGACAGCACCCTGAACAATATTCTTAATGCCCTGCTCTTGATTCAACAGATCCAAACCGTTGTCCAGGCTGCCAATGACCAGCGCTCCCAAAACAACTGCCCAGACGGAGCCGCGTCCACCAAATAGACTGACTCCACCAATCACAGCCGCCGCGATCGCATTCAGCAGGAGCGTTGAACTAATCTGAGTGGCAACGGCAGTACTGCGGGAGGTCATCATAATGCCTGCAAACGCTGCCAGCACAGAAGCCAACATAAACACCGTGATCTTCATGCGAACCACGTTGATGCCAGCCCGCCGCGCCGCTTCGGCATTACCGCCCACAGCATACAGGTGTCGTCCAAAAGCCGTTTTTCTCAGAATCAACCAAAACACCACCACCAAACCCAGGGCAATCATCACCGACTGGGGCACCCCTTGATAGGACTGAAACAAGAAGACCAGGATCAGAACGATCGCCGTTGCAGCAACCAGTTGCAGCACCAGCTGCGTAGCATGTTTGACCGGCAAGTGGGCTTCTGCCCGGCGGCGCTGGTTATACCAAACGCCCAAGGCATAAAGTCCTAAACAGATCAGCGGGATACTCCAGCCCAATGCTGGCGGCAGATAGGTTGGGGCTAAAGACCGAATGGTTGGATCGCGCACTACCAGCGTTGTTTGGGGACCCATGACCACCAGCAACAGACCGGCATAGCCAATAGAACCTGCCAGCGTCACAATGAAGGACGGCACCCGTAACACAGCTGTGAAAAAGCCGTTAACCAAGCCAGCCAACGCACCTGCCAAGAGGGCAACCAGCATTGCCAGCCAGGGGTTCCAGTTTTGGTAGACCGAGAGAGTTGCCATAATTGCCGCACAGGTTTGCGCCACGGCGGCTAAACTCAGGTCAATTTCTCCTAAGAGCAGCACCAGCACCGCAGCAATGCTGAGGATACTGATGGCTACAATCTGCTGAGTCAAATTAGACAGGTTGCGGGCTTGCAGAAAAACGCCGCTAGTCGTGAGTTGAAAATAAATTGTGATCAGCGCCAGCGTAATGATGACGGGAATAAAGCCCAAGTCACCTTGCATCAGCGATCGCAAGCTAAATGTAGCTCGCTGCGGAGGATTTCCCTCTGCCCCTGGATGCACCAGGG
>DATNOY010000184.1:0-8181 GCA_036703495.1 Coleofasciculaceae cyanobacterium | reverse complement strand
AGGAGATTTCCAGCAATTAAATTACCTTTGTAGTGCGGGCATCTTGCCCGTGACGCGAGCGAGACGCTCGCACTGCAGGTAAATTCTTATCTAGAAATTGCCCTAACCCTAAGGGCTTTATTGTGGGGCGCGAAGCGCCCCATGAGCCGATTAAATTGCCGAGGTAATAATATGGTGCAGGCTGATGATCTTAACGAGTTGAAGTAACGCACCATCATCTCACAGCAACCCTTGAAGCTGTGCTGCGTGTACTGGTAAATGGCTGAGCTAGCTCCCGTCTCAACTCCTGCAACAATTGAGAGAATTGATGGACGAATCGTGTTTCCTGGCGCGTATCTTCCAATAAGCGTTCAATGGCTTGGGCAATCTCTGAAGCTTTATCGTAGCCAAACGTTCCCAAACCACCTGCTAGTTTATGCACTTCTCTTCGGACAATAGTCTGTTGCTGTAAACTAAAATCTCCAGCTTGAAGCGATCGCTCTACTGCTTCTAGTGCAGCAATTCGTCGTTCTAATGAGTTCTGAAACCGTTCTGTGATCTGCTGAATTACTGCGGTTCCTCGCTGTTCTCGAACGTTCCAATCATCATCCCAGTCGGGTATAAAAACAGGTTTTGCGACAATCTCTTTCTTTTCTTTTTTAAGCGCGATGTCTTTACATTCCTCTGCTCTACTATCTTCTAGGGGAGCTTTTAACCGATAGCCTAGTCCATAGACTGTTTCAATCAATTCAACCTCCATCCCTGCAGATTTCAATCGTCGCCGCAAGTCTTTGATTAAATTCGTTACAGAACCTTCAACAGGAGGTTCATCGATTGACCATAGGTGATCAATGATGCTACTGCGACTTAGAATCTGTCGGGGATGGCGAAGAAATAGTTCCAGTAAAGTGTATTCTTTGGGGCGTAGGAGAATTTCCTTTTGGTCATAAGTTACCTGAGCCAAAGCGGGATCAAGGCTAAGTAGCCCCCAAGTCAATACTGGAGCGGATGAAGTATTTTTGCCCCGACGTAAAAGTGCCCGCACTCGGGCTAGTAACTGGGAAGAGGCGCAAGACTTGGACACATAATCATCAGCACCTGCATCCAGTCCGGCAATGATATCCTCGTTTGAGTCTTTTACGGTCAGCATCAAAATGGGATTTTGACAGCCCTGAGCCCGTAGGCGACGACAAACTTCAATTCCGCTTAACATCGGCAGCACAACGTCCAACAGGATCAGGTCATAACTCCATTGAGTTGCCATCTCCAACCCTGCCGCTCCATCTGCAATCACATCGACTGCGTAATAGTGGGCAGAGAGCGTCGCTGAAAGTAAGTGACTAATATGTTGATCGTCTTCTATGATAAGAATTTTCAAAATGCATCTCCCTTGGTAAACCTTGCTTTACCTAAAAGCAGAGTCCACACAAGATCGCCTTTGTAAATATCCTCATTGTGATCCAGAGAGCGCTGAAGATAAAGCTAAAGCGCAGCTCCGCTTAAAAAGGCACATCCAGGCGCTAGAACTCTCTTAATCCGATTTAATCTAACATTCAGTTTGTGTGATTATACCGTAGTCTAATGTATTTTTAACCAACAATAAATAGTGTACTTAGAAGTATAAAAAATTACATAAAGTTCTGCGAAGGTCGTTTGAGTGCTTCAACGGTTTGCCCTACCCCGGGTTCACTAAGCGCTGAAGTTGCCGACTTTCGAGTCTGCACCTGCACACACTTCTCAGAAAGCCGCAACGGACTCCAGGGATGATCCGGTGTGGTTAGAGCGACAGTCCAGGGATCGTAGAATAGAGAAGCGATTACCAGCAGTCATCCGATCGTCAATATCCAACGAATCCGATGCATTTGTCGTTCTGGCAGTTGTGCAAACATAGCTGAGATGTTCTAATGGGTTCTCTATTGGAGTAATTTAAATGCTTTAGCTTTATAAAAGCTTATATCCTGATATTGGTAATATAATTTCTCGATTTAATGCAGACTGATTACCGTTAGTCGATCAAAATCTTTATTAATTTTTTAATCAAGCTATTTCAACCTTCAGTTTTATATCTCGAATATGCTGATAACAATGGTTATCTCTGCAGCAGGGATACTCAGCGTAGATCCGCTTGCTCGGTTAGCATGACTCAATCCAGGCTGCGATCAAGAAACTCTATGCAGCGATCGGTGGAGAAATGGCAAATTCTTTAACGACGTCAAGAAAAGGGTTGGGTGGAGCTTCCGGAGGCAGGGGTGGTCAGGCGAAATAAATCTCCTGCATAAACTCCCTGTTGAATCTCTTTCTGGCTCAGTCCAACGGAGGCCGAAGTCACGTAAAGGTCGGTCAGATGGGCACCCCCAAAGGTCAGGCTGGTGGGACGCTGCACCGGCAGCTGAACGCGCAGGATTTCCTGCCCTGCTGGACTAAAGCAGGCGATGCACCAGCCATTCCACAGGGCAGACCAGAGATTCCCTTGCTGATCGATCGCCAGTCCATCCGGTTCAACGGCTTCGGCACTTAGGTCAACCAGGATACGGCGATTGCGAATGGCTCCTGTTTCTACCTCAAAGTCATAGGCATAGATGTGGTGGGGGGCAGAGTCGGTTAAATAAAACGTTGAATCATCGGGACTCCAACCTAATCCATTGGCGATCGTCAGCCCGGTTTCCATGACATGCAGGGAACCCTCTGGATCATAGCGGTAGAGTGCGGCTTGCCCGGATGTATCACTGCAAGAACCGATCCAAAAGCGTCCCTGGGAGTCGCATTTGCCATCATTAAAGCGGGTGTCTGGAGGATGGGGAAACTCTATCTGGTAGAGGGATACAATTTCGCCTGTTTGCCGATTGAGCAGGGCCAGGCGATTGCGCAGGGCTATGAGTAATTGATCGCCTCTGGTCAGGGCGATCGCGCTTACTACATCCCCTGTCTCCCAGTAGCGATCTTGCCCGGTAGCCGGATCAAACTGGTGAACCCGATGATTGTAAACATCTACCCAGTAAAGCTGTTGGCGATCGGCATCCCAGACAGGGCACTCCCCTAAGCGAGCGCGAGTAGCCAGCACATTTTCAATCGACGTCTGCTTCATGGGGGGCAATCACCTCAAGTTCCCTCTTTAAACCCGATATTTTGCCAGTTCTCCAGGCGTAATTGTATTCAATACAGTTTCTGGCGTAAAGTACCCCAATGCCTGGATGATGCGGGCCACACAACCTGTCCATCCGGTTTGATGGCTGGCCCCAATCCCTGCGCCGTTATCCCCGTTGAAATATTCGTAGAACAGAATTAGATCGCGCCAGTAGGGATCTGTTTGGAACTTCTCGGCACTGCCATAGACAGGACGACGACCGGATTCATCTTTGAGGAAAATGCTGACAATTCGTTCGCTGATTTGTTTGGTCACCTCAAACAGCGTGACATATTGACCCGATCCGGTCGGGCATTCCACGGTAAAGGCATCGCCGTAGTAGCTATAGAGCTGTAGCAGTGCTCGCAGCAGCAGCAGATTCATCGGCATCCAGATGGGACCACGCCAGTTAGAATTGCCGCCAAACATACTGGAGGTCGAGTCGCCGGGAACGTATCCTACTTTGTACTCTTGCCCTTGATGATGGAAGTAGTAGGGATGCTCTAGGTGGTAGCGAGACAGGGAGCGGATTCCGTGATCGCTGAGAAATTCGGTTTCATCCAGCATTCTGGAGAGCACACGACGCAGTTTATCTTCGTTTAAGATTGCCAGCATCAGCCGATCGCGTTCGCCAGGCTGATTGGGGAGGTGGATATTGTGCGTCAGTTCTGGGTGCTGCAAAATGAACTTTTCGGCTGTTTCCTTAAAGCGAGGTAGCCGCTCAAAGGCTTCCCGTGGAAAGACGGAAACGGCCATCAGCGATAATAGTCCTACCAGCGATCGCACTTTTAAGCGAGTGGAGTGACCCTCAGGCAGCTGCAGGACATCGTAAAAGAATCCGTCTGCTTCATCCCACAGTTCGTCATGGTGTTCCCCAATCCGATCCATGGCTCCGGCAATCCACATGGTGTGTGCAAAGAACTTGATGGCAAAGTCCTCATAGAGCGGATCGTGGAGGGCTAGCTCGACTGCAATCTGAAACATCTGCTGACTGAAGAACACCATCCAGGCGGTGCCGTCTGCCTGCTCCAGGTGCCCCCCTGTGGGTAAGGAGGAACTGCGATCGAAGACGCCAATATTGTCCAGTCCTAGGAAGCCCCCCTGAAATAGATTGTTGCCTCCTTCGTCTTTGCGATTCACCCACCAGGTAAAGTTGATCAGCAGTTTAGAAAAGGCATATTTGAGAAATTCAATATCGCCTACGCCCTGGTTGCGATCGCGATCGCGGGTATAGATTTCCCAGGTAGACCAGGCATGAACGGGGGGATTGACATCGCCAAAGTTCCATTCATAGGCTGGAATTTGACCGTTGGGATGCAGGTAATCTTCCCGCAGCATCAGCATCAGCTGATTTTTGGCAAAATCTGGATCAATTAAACTGATGGGAATTACATGAAATGCCAGATCCCAGGCTGCGTACCAGGGATATTCCCACTTATCTGGCATGGAAATAATATCGTCATTATGCATGTGGAACCACTCGCTGTTGCGCACATGCTTGCGCTCGACTGGCGGTGTCCAGGGGGTGATATGGCGTTCTCGCAGCCACTGATCCAGGTCGTAGTAGAAGTATTGTTTCGTCCACATCATGCCTGCCAAGGCTTGGCGCATGACGTTAGCGCGATCGCGATCTGCCAAAACCGACGGTGGAATCACCGTAGCGTAAAACTCATCTGCTTCCTTCAGACGCGCTGCAAAGGTTTGGTCAAAGCCGAGTCCAAACGGCTCTCCCATCTGAGCTGGCGCATATTTTGAGAGGCGCAAACAGATGACCTGCGTCTCTCCTGCCCCAACCGTCAGTTCGTAATGAGGCGCAACTTTGGTTCCTAAGTTAGGGTTAACGGCATCCTGCTGTCCATGGATCAGATAATTGTTGATGCCGTCTTTGACGAAAGAGCTAGCATTCGAGGTGTTAAAGATGCGCTGATTGTTGGTTTCATTTTCCGTAAACAGCAGCGGCACTACACCATTGCAGTAGAAATAATAATCTTTGATATATTGATCGAGCAGGGTATCTGTAATGTGAGCATGCACAACACTATTGCCAGTTCCCTCGACTTTCGTCAATACAGGCTTAGCGCCACCGTTCGGCCAAGACCAGGTATTGCGGAAGTTTAAAGTGGGTAATAGATGGATGGGGGCTGCTGCTGGACCCCGGTTGGCAATGCTAATTTTAATTAAAATATCTTCAGCATCGGCTTTGGCGTATTCTACAAACACATCAAAGTAGCGATTGTCGTCAAAGATGCCGGTATCTAATAGTTCATATTCTGATTCATAGCGGCTGCGGTGACGATTGGTCTTCACTAAATCATCGTAAGGAAATGCAGCCTGAGGATATTTGTAGAGATACTTCATGTACGAGTGGGTTGGCGTACTGTCAAGGTAGAAGTAGTACTCTTTGACATCTTCACCATGGTTGCCTTCGCTGTTGGTTAAGCCAAATAACCGCTCTTTGAGAATCGGATCTTGACCATTCCAAAGTCCTAACGTAAAGCAGAGCAAATTATGGCTATCGGTGATGCCGCCCAGTCCGTCTTCCCCCCAGCGGTAGGCCCGTGAGCGGGCGTGGTCGTGCGGAAAATAATTCCAGGCATTCCCATCCGCACTATAGTCTTCGCGCACGGTGCCCCACTGGCGTTCACTCAGATAGGGCCCCCATTTGTACCAATCGGTTTGACCCATCTGGGTCTCTTGCAGCCGTTGCTCTTCTGCGGTCATATAGGACTCCTAATCACTTTAAAGATTAATTTTTAGAATTGAATTGGGGCTATATCGCGTTCCTGTGTTTGTTAGGGATTGGGGTTCGGGCTGTGTCCTGAGGCAGGAGCTATGCTCCAGATCTGTCCCTCAATGGAATGGGAAAGGCAATCTTGCATCAACCTTGGGGTCTGTTCACCCTAGGCTGACCAGACTTCTCGAAAGTCTGCATAAAGCGTGAGTCCACCGTCAATAAACAAGGTTTGTCCAGTAATGTAGGCAGCTTCATCAGATGCTAAAAAAGCAGCCGCAGCTGCCATTTCGTCAGATGTTCCCGCTCGTCCCAGGGGGATGTAGCTTTTGACAATCGCTTGTTTTTCTGGGTTACCCGTCCAGCTGTCGTTGATGGGTGTAGCGGTTGCTCCGGGTGCGATCGCATTGATGCGAATTCCCCGATCGGCATATTCTAAGGCGAGTGTTTTGGTTAAGCTCCCCATGCCAGCTTTGCTAATGGAGTAACTGAGATACATCGGGCGTGGAATAATTTCATGAACGCTAGAAACGTTGATAATGACGCCAGGACGCTGTTGTGCTAACAGATGTTTAATCGTTTCTCGGGCGCAGAGATAAGCACCTCGCAGATTCACGGCAATGACTTGATCAAACTGATCGGTAGGAATTTCGTGCGAGGGATGTTCTGTTTGGATACCCGCATTGTTAATCAGAATATCCAGGCTACCAAATTTTTCAACGACGGTATTGACCATGCGGATGATGTCGTTCTCTTTAGAGACATCTCCCTGGACTAATAGAGACTGTACACCGCTGCTTCCTGCTGCTTGGGCACTTTGCAACGCCATTTTTTCCGTGTACTCTCCTTCCTCTACCTTTCTGCGATAGTTGATTGCAATATTGCAACCCTCTTGCGCGAGGCGAATGGCGATCGCCTGTCCGATCCCCGAACTGGCTCCGGTAATCAACGCATTTTTACCCTGTAAATTTTTCATGGTGTCTTTCTAACGAGACCCTCGTCTTTTAATTTCTCGCCCTAACAGAGTGATTCAAATGACGTTGCTGAGACTATTTTTGTTTTAGATTAGAACAAGAAAATATGAAACTGATATGAAAGAGTGTTGCAGTTAAGATTTGTCTGTTTTAGATCCTATGAGAAACTAATTTTAGGAAGATTTAATTTCAAACTAACTATTCAATCAGTAATAAAGGAATATAAGATTTGAGTTTAGTGCTATTCTCATGTGATGCTTAAATTTTGTGAACAGAGAGGATGCAGAGAAGCGATTGAAGTGAATGATAAGGATACACAATGTTTAAGAAAACCCAATGCTGGATTGGCGTGGCGGCGGTTACATCAATCTTGGGAGTATCTCTCTTTTCTCGAGCGACGGCTCAAATTACTGAACAAGAATTTCAGATGGGGCGCGCTCGAGAGGCTTGTAGTGCTCAAGCAGGGCAACAGTCACTTACCTTTAATAGAGTTGTTTCTACCATCCCGATATCTAACAGTAGCGGGCAAATGGTTGGTTCCAATGTAATTTTGAATGTCAGCAGTTCTGGCTCGACCTATGATGTTCGGTGCTACTATGACAATGCATCTAGAGTGGCGACAATTTCTGATATTCCCAGTTCAGGTGAAGGAACTTCGGGTGGTTCTTCCTCTCTGCCTACGGAGGGTAACTTCTTGGGTCAAGGGTTAGTGAGTGGCTCTATCTTTGGCAATGAGCGGGAGGTTGATGCCTCTTTGAATTTCAACCGCAATAACTTTAGCTTTTCGCTGGCAGTTCCTCCAGGTACCGGAGAGCAGGTGCAGTACAACGGCACGATTAATCGATTGCGAAGCACTAGTTCAACTAATTCCAATAGTTTTACCTTGCGAGGTCAGGTTCGCAGCTTCGCATCTTCTACCAATAACTCAGTGGTGATCACTGCGACCGGCACATGCCAAGTTGAAGTATTCAATGCGCGAGTGATCTCATCGTCCTGCAATACGCGACTACGCGACAGCGCCACTCGCTTTGAGGGAGTCAAGTAATTCGATCGTGCTATGCCCTCAGATGAGGACGGCTGGGGACTGCTATATCTGTAAGTAGCTTTTTGTAGGGTTCGCTAGCGATCGCACGCAGCTGGCTGTTCAGACGTAAATACCTTGGTGGTGCTGCAAATGTGTTGTCTGTAGCTGGCAGTACGGAGTCCCCAAGCGGATCAAAATTCGGCAGCGATCGGAATACGTCCCTGTCGTGCGGCGGTTTCCAGTTGTTGGTGATCTCGCTCAGTTTGATCTGCATAAGCCTGAGCGAATTTTACCAGTGCGTCATCTAATGCTTCACTTTTGCCGACATAGCCTGCCAGCATGGCCGCAT
>DATNOY010000183.1:0-9866 GCA_036703495.1 Coleofasciculaceae cyanobacterium | reverse complement strand
TGAGGACGAAATTGTTCGGATTGTGGCGGTGGCCCGGGAAGCCAATCCTCCTTCCCGCTCGGTTGGACCCCGCACGAAAATTGCTGTAGATACCCTAGAGCGAGATGTAGATCCAGTGGGAGCCTGTATCGGTGCCCGTGGCTCGCGAATTCAGGTTGTAGTAAATGAACTGCGCGGTGAAAAGATTGACGTGATTCGCTGGTCGCCTGATCCCGCTACCTATATTGCCAATGCCCTGAGTCCTGCCCGTGTGGAAGAAGTGCGTCTAGTCAATCCCGATGATCGTCAGGCTCATGTCCTGGTGCCAGAAGATCAGTTAAGCTTGGCGATTGGCAAAGAAGGGCAGAATGTTCGGCTGGCAGCCCGGCTCACCGGCTGGAAGATTGATATTAAAGATTCTGCCCGATATGACCATGAAGCAGAAGCTCGCAAAGCTGAAGCCTTGGCTGAAGAACGTCGTCTGTCTCGACAAACTTCCTGGGAAGAAGAGGAAGATGATGAATATGAAGAAAACTTAGAGGACGCAGCCGAACCTGTTGAGGCAGTTGAGGCAATAGACGGGGAAGAACCCGCGAGTGAAGATGGCTTTGGTGTGGAAGCTAGCGAAGCACTTCAGCGTCCCCAGGGGTAGATCAGCTACGAAGGCTAGATTTCGCTATCCTTATAGAGGCATGAATCTAGAGTGTGGGAGTATTAAGAGTCATGATGATTCTCTCCCTGTTGAAAATTTCTATGCTGCCCAACCATCGCTGCTGTGCCAGCTGCCGCAAAACCGGTCCCAAGACAGATTTTTGGCGAATTGTTAGGGTGTTTCCGTCTCAAGCGATACAATTAGATGAGGGGATGGGGCGATCGGCTTACCTTTGCCCTCAATCTAACTGTCTCCAGCTAGCCCAAAAAAAGGATCGTTTGGGACGATCGCTCAAGGCTACCGTTCCTAAAGAAATCTACCAAATGCTATGGCAACGCCTATCTACGTCAGATAGGATGGTAGAGAGCAAGACAAAATCCAAAGGGAAACAAAATTTAGGCACTATCTAAAGCTTGAGGCATCTAACATAGCAGGAGTAACGTTACGAGAGGTCGAATTGAACAATTGGGCAATTGCTAAGATTTGTGTAACCAATCAAATCTGTATCAAAGTCCTAAAGTAAGGGTAATCCTGCCTAAAGGCTGCCTCCAATTTTCCGGAAATTCATGCAATATGGTAAGGGGAGCTAGACCAGAGAGTTGTGTAGACTCTTTATTTTGGACGCGAGATGAGATGGTAAACGCAATCAGTCAGCGTATAAGCCAGCATGACGCAGCCGAAGTTAAGTCTCTAGAACGCTGAGATTCCTAGCTTGGATACGAGCAATATGCATTTGATTGGGGATTTGAGTGTAGTTTCAAAAAAAGCAGTAGGGCATTTATGTAAAATCAGTCGGGACGCAGAGGGAGTAGTGGATGAACAACGGCAAAGTGAGAATTTACGAGTTATCGAAGGAATTGAATTTGGACAATCGAGATCTTCTAGCAGTTTGCGACCAGCTTAATATTTCGGTCAAAAGCCACAGCAGCACGATTACAGAAGCCGAGGCGGTACGGATACGTGCTGCTGCTGAAAAGTATGCCCACTCCGCTCCTAAGCCTAGTCCATCGCCTTCTGCGTCTGCGTCTGCTCCCAGACCTTCTATTTCGCCGCCGCCTGTCAAAAAGCAGCAGATTTTAGAAATTCGTCGGACTCGTCCTTTAGCTGAACCTCCCAGACGCCCTGATGCTGAGCCGGTTCAATCTGTTGGTAACGGGGCTGGAAATCCCTCAGCGGTTTCGCCGCCTCGGACGCCTGTAAAGCCCAATTTGCCGAATCGACCCGTTCGCCCGGCAAGTCCAGTTGGTGAAGCTGCGCCGCAGGCTCTGCCAGAGAGTAGCCCCGATGATTTGCAGCTACAGCAATTGCCGGATGAACCTCAGCTCGTCTCAGAAACACCTGAGTCTTTAGAGCCAGCAGTTTCTGCAGAAGCTCCTCAAGAAATCGTGAGGGAGGAGGTTGAGGCCTTTGAACTGACGCCACCTCCAGCCCGACCTGCCGCCAAGGTTTCTGATTTCTCCCCGCCTAATCTAGTCAATAAGCCTTTGCTGAAGCGAGCTAGAGTAGATGCGGCTGGTGCATCCAGCGAAGTTTCACGTAGCGAGTCACCGCGATCGGTTGAGTCTATTGTGCCGATGAGAGAAGCCCCTCGGCGCGTCGATCGTTCTGCTGGTGGCGAGACGGCTCTTAAGCCTAAGCCTGTAATTGAGCTGCGGCGGAAACCAGTACGTCCCGACGGCACCACGGAACCTGCAGGGGGTGGTGTGGCTGCGCCCACTCGACCTATGCCTGGAACCGATATTGCGGGTGATGGACTGCATCGTCCTACTCCGCCTCGTCCTCCTAAGCGCAATAAAACCTGGGAAGAAGAAGAGGAAGAAACAGAAACCGCTAAGGCTGCTCCTAAGGCGAAGCGCAGCAGAACTCAGGTCATTGATGACGATGAAGACATTGATTTGATCGATGTTGTCTTGGATGACGATGACGACAATGAGAGCGATGAACCTTCGCCGATGCAGGTCAGTTTGTCGTTGGCGCGTCCGCCGAAGCCAAAGAGCACTAAGCCAGGACAAGTCAGCAAACCAACGGCAGCGGCTCCTCAGAAAAACAAGCGATCGGGCGAATCTTCTTCTAGAGGGTTCCGGCGCGATCGTCGGCAAGAGGAAGTTCAGCAGCGCCCAGAACGGCTGGTTCTTTCCAACAGCCTATCGGTACACGATCTGGCAGAGTTGCTAGTCGTTCCTGAGACTGAACTGATCAAAGTCTTATTTGTGAAAGGCATTGCCGCCAACATTAACCAAATTCTTGATATTCCCACCGCTGCCATGGTGGCCAAAGAATTTGAGATTGAGGTTGAAACGGGCAAAGCGGAAGCGGAAGCTAAGAAAGTGACCGAGATGTTGGATGCCTCCGACTTGGAGAGCCTCCAGCGCCGTCCGCCTGTAGTTACCATCATGGGTCACGTAGACCATGGTAAAACCACACTGTTGGATTCTATTCGGAAGACAAAAGTGGCTCAGGGTGAGGCTGGAGGCATCACTCAGCACATTGGTGCTTACCATGTTGATGTGGAACACGAGGGTCAAGTTCAGCAGGTCGTATTCTTGGATACACCGGGTCACGAAGCCTTTACAGCCATGCGGGCACGCGGGGCGCGGGTGACGGATATCGCGATCCTTGTGGTTGCTGCGGATGATGGGGTACGTCCTCAAACCATTGAAGCCATCAGCCATGCGAAAGCGGCAGGGGTTCCAATCGTGGTAGCGATCAACAAGATTGATAAGGAAGGAGCCCAACCCGATCGCGTTAAGCAAGAACTCACTGAATATGGTTTGGTTTCAGAAGAGTGGGGTGGCGACACCATCATGGTTCCGGTCAGCGCTATCAATGGTGAAAATCTAGATACATTGCTGGAAATGATCTTGCTTGTCGCAGAAGTGGAAGACCTGCATGCTAACCCCGATCGCTCTGCTAAGGGCACGGTGATTGAAGCCAACCTGGATAAATCTCGTGGGCCTGTGGCAACGCTGATTATTCAGAACGGTACGCTCAGAGTTGGCGATATCTTGGTGGCAGGTTCGGTGTTCGGTAAAGTTCGAGCCATGGTAGATGATCGCGGTGCTCGAGTCACTGCGGCTTCGCCTTCGTTTGCGGTAGAGGTACTGGGTCTCAGCGATGTTCCAGCTGCGGGAGATGAGTTTGAGGTCTACACTGACGAGAAAGAAGCTCGATCGGTGGCTTCAAGTCGGGTGGATGAGCAGCGGCAATCTCGCTTGCAGCAGGCCATGGCTTCTCGTCGAGTCAGCTTGAATACGATCTCTGCTCAAGCTCAAGAGGGTGAACTGAAGGAACTCAATTTGATCCTGAAGGCAGATGTCCAAGGATCGGTTGAAGCTATTCTAGGAGCCTTGCAGCAGTTGCCTCAAAGGGAAGTTCAAGTCCGTGTTCTGCTGGCTGCTCCTGGAGAAGTCACGGAAACGGATGTGGATCTGGCAGCTGCGAGTTCTGCAGTAATTGTGGGCTTCAACACAACCTTGGCTAGCGGTGCGCGTCAAGCCGCCGATGCTGCAGGGGTTGATGTGCGGGACTACAACATCATCTACAAGCTTCTGGAAGATATCCAGGGTGCTATGGAAGGTCTGCTAGAACCAGAAATGGTTGAAGAGCCACTGGGTCAGGTAGAGGTTCGTGCTGTCTTCCCGGTTGGTCGGGGTGCGGTGGCGGGTTGCTATGTGCTGTCAGGCAAGATAGTCCGCAACTGCCGTGTCCGAGTTGTGCGGAATAAGCAGGTGGTTCATGAGGGCAACCTGGATTCGCTGAAGCGGATGAAAGATGACGCGAAAGAGGTCAATGCAGGCTATGAGTGCGGTATTGGTCTAGATAACTTTAAGGATTGGGTGGAAGGTGATCTGGTTGATGCTTTCCGTCTAGTCTCGAAGCGACGTACGCTGTCTACGGTTTAATCAAGTTGTGCCGCTTAAATAGCAGCTTAAAAAGACGATAAAAGAGGGGAAGCATTGCTTCCCCTCTTTTACTTGTTTTGTTTGTTTTACTTGGGAAGGCTGTTGCCTTAACCCACCTTGCAGTTAACCTCTATCGATGACCGTTGCGAATAGGAGTGCCGCAAGGATAAGTTGCAACTGGCTTGCGCTTGGACTCCCCAGCTTCTATGAGGGTTTTGGCAACGGCTGCCGTTGGCTGCTCTTCCTGTTTAAGTTTAGCTGCCAAATAATCTAGACGTAACCGCTCTAAAAGCTCTTCCCGGCGATCGTACAACCGCTTCAAGGCGCGCGGTGGGCACTGGTTAATCACATAAGCCGTCAGAATCGGCAGAGCGATCGTGCTATCGGTGTAGCAAACAATGGTGTTGGGTAGCTCTTCTGGATCGACCTTGCCCCAGCTCACGGCTTCTGAAGGCGTTGCACCCGATAGCCCCCCTGTATCAGGACGAGCATCTGTCACTTGAATAAAGTAGTCATGCCCGCGTTCTTCTAAACCTAGCACCTCATGAATTTGAGGCTGAGTTTGCAGCAAGAAGTTTTTAGGACTACCCCCGCCAATAATCAGAGCAGCACTCTTCCCTTCCACACCCTCTGCATCAGTATCACGAGCGGCATAGGCGATCGCTGCCGTCTCATTGACATCAATTGAAGGATCAATCACCAGCTTTGAGCCTTCCAAGGCCAGAGCCGCTACATTCATACCGATTGAACTGTCTCCTGGAGAAGAGGTGTAGATCGGTACCCCACACTCGTAGGCGGTTGATAAGAGACAAGGATTTTTGACTCCTAGCTGTTTTTCGACCTCATGCACATACTTGCCGAGCAAATGGTGAAACTCAGCTGTGCCCATCCGCTTCTGGAACGGTTCAGCCCGCAGCAGTTCCCGAATGAAGGCATCGGTTTCTAGCAGCACATCGTAGCCAAACACGATGTCATAAATGCGGATGCGCTCCTCTTGGCGGAGTTTGACATCGTCTACAAAAGGATTGCTGGAATACAAATCCAGTCCCAAACCGTAGTGCATGTCGTGGTACAGGTTAGCACCGGTGCTGATAATCCAATCGACAAATCCATGCCGCATCAGCGGGGCTAATACCGAAACGCCAAACCCAGCGGGTGTCATGGCTCCTGAAAGGCTCATGCCTACCGTGACGCCATCGCGCATGACTTCTTGGCTGAGCAAGTGGCAAATTTCTCGTAAACGAGCGGAGTTATAGGCTGTGAAGTACCCATCAATTAAATCCACTACGCTGATTTCGGCAGGCATGGGGATGGGTGCAATTTTGCGGCTGAGAAGTTTAGACATGACTGATCTCCCAAAAAATTGAAGTGCATAAACGCATCTGAGGCAGAATTGAAGGTGGAAACGGACTGTCCTGCCTGCGCCTGCAATCCCCCTGGCTTGACTAAAGATTGAGCCGTTAGCAGCGATCGCCATGATCTAGAAATCGCCACCGTCAGCAAAGAGGGTGCGATCGCCAGCTCAAAGATCCAGCTCAAAGATTAGTAAGCGAATGAAACCCTGCGGCTCAATCAGGTTAAGCCGGGTTCATCCAGTTAGGTTATGTCTGCGTAGAAGGAATGCATGGAACGCAACAGGCAGTGCGCTTCCCTCACGAGCGATTTTAAATTTGGTAAAACTCTTTACAGAGATACCTGATCGACCAAGCTTGCTGGATTACTAGAGGCAAGACAAATCTTGTACGGAGTCTAGCCTTTAGCAGAATTGCTCAATCATCCGCAAACCTACAGTTGCAGGCCGATCAGCCCATACTAGGCCCTTCACACCGGTCTACCCAAGACAGAGCGGGATCAGTCATCCGACGACGCTGTAGCTTCATCTCTAGATACCAAAGTGGCATCCAAGGATAAGCAGTTGAGGGAAAGTATTTCAACGTACCGCAACCTTTTGCAACATCTATATCCGTAGTCTATCACCAACCTCCCCGATCGCCACCGGGAGATTACCGAATCTCCAGCTTTCTATACCTCCGAAAGTCAAGCTTTCTTAAAGTTTGGGGCGGAAATTGAACCCAACGCCATCCTGCCCCTGGCTCAATTTATTTGAGCGGGGGAAACTGAGAAGTTGTCAGTTGCCACAGTTTCTCCAAAATTTGAATTTTGCGCTGATGTAGGTACGATCGCCATGCTTGATGCAGGCTACAAAACGCAATCAAGAGCAAGGGCACCACCGCCATAGCTGTCAAACCATCAAAAAAGATTTGATCGGCGCGCAGCATGCCGCTAGTAGGCAAAGCCACTGCAGAAACGGCAGTGGGCGGAGTAGCGGAGAAAGCCGGAGCAGGGTTTATCGGGGAAGTGAGAGAGACTGAAGACTCTAGCATGGCTGAATTCTGGGTCGAGCAGTGAGAGAGGAACAGCTATATCTACTATTTCAATCCAATTTCAGGCTAAATCTTGGAAAGTTGTGATTAAAATACACGACTCTTTTACTTCAGGTTTGCGCCTGTCTTGGCGAAAGAGTTTAGTCACCCCGCAGATTAAATCTATAGCGATTGCCAATAATCAGTAGATCGCAAATGCTTTCCAATTATCTAAAAAGTTAGTTTTCAAAGGCGCAGAGCGCTTTTGAAAACTAACTTTTTGGTTTTTTGTGCCGCGCGAAGCGCGGCACAAAAAACCAATTTGCGATCTACTGATAATGGATGAATAGCGGGCAGTGGAGCACTGCCCTGGCTTTGAGGCAACGCCCCTCGACCTCTCTTCAGTGTTCCATCCTTGATGAATCTAGCTGAATGCAGATTGTTCTGTAAAAGCCTCAGCCAACCTAAAAGATTAAGGCAATTCTCGATTATTAATGCCAGGTTTACCTGTCCTTAACAAAGTTTCGATACCTTCGGCATGGGATGAAAACCGTACCCACAAAACGCTGTCTGCTACCCGCAGGACATTGTTTTGGGGTGCGTCGTAGTGAATCGACATGGAACAAGTCAGTAGAGAGTCCTTGAGAGAGAAGCAGATTATATGACGCTAAAACGCAGAGAGTTCCTTCTATTTTTAGGTGCAGGGGCAGGATCTATTGCTTTGCAACCGTTGATGCAGAACGACAAAGTTTCCTGGGCAGGTGGAGCTACCGCTAGCGGTTCTGCTGCTAGTGGCTCTGCTGTTAGAGGTTCTGCCGGATTGCCATTTAAGCCGGTTAAAGGCGTCATGCCCTTGCTGACCGATGGTATTGATCAGACGAAGCAAATCAGCGAGTACAGCACCTATGCCTTGGCTGATGATGTGGTAGTGCCGGAAGGATATACCTACAGCGTTGTGGCTTCCTGGGGCGATCGCGTTGCCGATTCCCACTTTGGCTACAATAACGACTATATTTCGTTTGTAGAAACGGCGCCCAACGAAGGATATTTGACCGTCAACCACGAGTACATCAGCGCTGTGCCGTGGCTGCAAACTTATCAGCAGGTGTTGGGCAAGTCCTTGCCTTTGGAAGCTGTAGAAGCAGCCGTGAAAGCCACAGGAGATGCCGGGATCGATGCTTATGGGCTGGCTGATACGGATCCCATCAAGGTGCAAATCCAGGAAATCTCTAAGGCAGCCCTGATTGATTTGGGTCTTTCGGTGATTTCTATTCGTAAAGACGCCAATGGACAATGGATCCGGACTAATTCGGCCAACGATCGCCGGATCACGGGTATTTCGGGCTTAGAAGACAACCGATATCTGAAAGCGACTGGCCCAGCAACGGCTATTTTCCGCAAAACGCAGGGGAATGGCTATGTTGATCAGCTAGGCGATCGCATCATTGGCACCTTCAACAACTGTGCCGGAGGGACGACTCCCTGGGGTACGGTTTTGAGCGGCGAAGAAAACATTCAAGACTTTGTGCCCGAAAAGGTGCATGCCGATGGCACCTCCTTTGAGCCTTCTAAGAAAACCTTTACGATCGATGCCGAAGCCATCTTAGGGCCGGCTAATCCTTTTGGGCTGGCTGGCAACAAGTATGGTTGGATTGTTGAAGTGGATCCCGCCAATCCTAATGACTACGGCACTAAGCACACCTGGCTGGGTCGCTATCGTCATGAAGCAGTGGGTGTACGAGTAGAAGCGGGCAAAAAACTGGCGTTTTACTCAGGCTGCGATCGCCGCAGCGGACATCTTTATAAATTTGTCAGTTCTGCGACTGTCAGCAATCCTACCGATAAAGCGAACTCTCACCTGCTGTCCGATGGCATGCTCTATGCTGCCAAATTCAATGCCGATGGTACCGGACGCTGGATTCCGCTCAAGGCAGACACGCTGGTGAATCCCGATTTGCCTAGCACCTGTGTAGGCGGCATGCTAACGCTCCCTAACCCCGATCGGGCTGCCGGTGGCATTGTCAAAGTGAAAGAAGATGCTGCGATCGCGGCTTATAAGCAGCAGTTCAAAACCTTGGGAGATCTCTATCAGGGTAATGCGGAAGAGAAGCAGGGCGCTATTTTGATTGACGCGCACTTTGCGGCTAATGCGGCAGGTGCTACTCCGACAGCCCGGCCTGAAGATACCGAAATTGCTCCTAATGGCAGTTTGTTCATTGCCTTTACTTCAGGTGCTCCTAGCGATGGCGATGGTGGCCCCGATGCCCGAGTGTTCAAGGGTCCTCAAGGTGAGACGCCTTGGGAATATGGTTGGATCATGCGACTAGATGAAGATGCTAACGATCCGGCGGCGATGAGCTTCAAATGGTCAACCTTTGCCACAGGGGGCGAACCTACCGATGGCGGGCTGGGCTTCTCCAACCCTGATAATTTGGAGATCGATGCCAAAGGCAATCTGTGGATTGTGGTTGACATGTCTAGCGACAAGCTGAATAAGGCGATTCCAGCAGGTCGTAAAGACAGCGAAGGCAAAGCCATTAGCCAATCCAATTTGCGCGGTATCTATGGCAACAACACCATTTGGTATATGCCCACTTCCGGCGATCAGGCTGGTCAAGCCTTCCTGTTTGGCTATGGCCCCATGGATGCTGAAATGACCGGCCCGTTCTTCACTGCCGATCAAAAAACGCTGTTTATCGCGGCGCAACATCCTGGAGAAGTGGGGGGCGTCCGTCAAAACATGGCGTCCCAATCTCGCCAGTTTGCCCTTAAAGCCGTAGACGGCAGCGAATTTATGCAAACCCGAGAAGTGCCCATAGGCTCTAACTGGCCCACTAAAGCTGTCAATGCTCCTCCAAAGCCTTCAGTGATTGCCATTCATCGCGTAGATGGGAGCAGCCTTACCTAAGTTACAGATCTAATAAGTCACAGATCTGATAAGTCACGGATCTGAATACACTTTTCTTTCCC
>DATNOY010000182.1:0-4972 GCA_036703495.1 Coleofasciculaceae cyanobacterium | reverse complement strand
CATGGCAGCAGCTACTGAGGTTCAGCAGAGCTGGGAGAGGAAGAAACGGGATTGGGCGGAACTGGGGCCGGCACAGGACTCAGTGCTTCGACAGGCATTGTCCAAGCCGTGCGACCGACCACGCGACCATTGTAAAAGACGACTTGCACAATGCGATCGCTGTCCTGCAACTGCCATTGATAAGCCGCAGTACCAGAATTGGCTTCAGTCCAGTTTTGGCCAACGGTGCCGCTACGTCCTAACACCGTTGTGACTTGAGCAACGGTCATGCCCAGCTGCATTTGGTTAAACTGGGCACTCGTGATTTCAGGCAACGGCGCTGGCACCGGAGCCGTCGCTGTTGCGGCAGTGGGGACTGTAGTGGGGACTGTAGTGGGGGCGGTAGTGGGCATATTGTCTGCAGCGGGCGTTTCAGGCGTTTCGGCGATCGCTATCTCAGCTAGGGCAACAGAACCAGAGGTAGCCAAGGCGATCGCAGCCAAGATCCAGACGGGTAGTTTCATAGGCGTTAAGAATGGGGCTGAACGGTGCTCACAGCAGAATCTTTTGCTTAAGACGAAGGCTAACTAAAAAAGTTTGCAAAAAATGTATCCAACGTCAGATTTTCTCTACCTCCTTTTATCCGCCGCCTCTGGCAGGCTGTAGCCAACTCGCTGCCACCTCAGCCGATGGAAATAGCCCAAACCAGGCCAGGTTTTGGACATAGTAAGCTGAGTCATTATCCCAAATCCCATCTTTATAAGTAGGCAGCAGCTTCTGCTGACGGATTTCTTCAGCAATGACTGGGTCAACAATCTGAAATGCCGGATAGAGCATGGCATATTGGCTAGTGGCTTCATAACTAGCCATCGGCGTACCTAACAGCGTTATCCGAGCCGGAATGGCAGACTGCGATCGCCACAGCGCTTGTAGAGGCTGCAAATGGTCTTGCAAAAATGTCTTGGCTCTAGGTTCCTTAAACCAAACGGCATCCAGCGAAATACGCCACCAGACTCGATACGCATCAAAGCTATACATGCTGCGCAGATTACTGTTCAGCGGCACAGATTCAAACCTACCCGTCTGGGTATTCAGCGCCACCCAATCGCTAGGCAGCCCCACTAATGAAACTCGGCTAGAGGCATCCAAGGCTTGATAACTGCTGTCTACCATGCTGAGCCAATCGTGGTCGGGATCCACTTGGGCAAACAGCCGGAAAGCATAGGGCGCAAAATAGGATGGATTAAAGTAAATCAGATCAGGCTGCGGTTGAAAGGCACTGAGCGGTCCAGGCAACAAATAGCGAGCTGGTTTAGCAGGACGTGCGTTAGGCAGGGCGATCGTCCCCAGGGACCACAAATCTTTGAGCTTGGTTTGCGCCAACTGCAAGTATTCAGGACGATTCCACCGTCGCGCTGCCAGGATCAGGGCCGTCGCTGCATCCACATCGGCATCAGTAGCAAAGTTTTGATCTAAGACTTGCCAGTTGCCCTGGTCGTTTTGCCCCCAGTGCCAAGACCAGAGGGAGTCAGTGCGATGCTGATCCCCAGGATGCCGCAAATTATTTTCAGCCCACTGCAGCGTTAGGGCAAAGGTATCTGGATCGTTGGCTAAGACTGCCCTCAGCATGGCATAGGCCTGCCCTTCTGAGGTAGAGCGAGCTTGGCTTTCCCAGTCAATCACACGCCCATCAGCCTGGATAAAGCGTTGCTTATAAGCCGTCCAGCTTTGTTGCAAAAGTTGAGCGGTGTCAGAGTGAGTTCCAGAAGATGGCGTGGAGGCGATCGCCCCTGACCTCGGAGCAGCATTGCCAACTTGCAAGGGAGCAGCTTGCCCTGGCAGGGCAAACCCACTGCCCCAAAGTGATAGCACCAAAAACATCAGCCGATGAATGACAGTTCTAGCCATAGGTGTTCTGATCAACCCGCTTACGCTATTGCTTAGAATTTGATAGGGCTACGCACTTAGATATAGTGCATTCAGATGAGAACGGGTGCGGGGGCTGTGTCCCCAGGATTCTGCGCGCACCCCGTCTTATCTTGATGAGAACCGTTATATTGCTTAGAATTTTAAGCCAGGAAGTTTATTGCTGTTTTCAACTGCATGAAATCCAAATTCTGTATTCCAGATTTTGGATCCCAGAAAATGAACGGCAGCTGGTAAATCGGCCTGTACCTATCTATTCCCCCGATCGCGCCTCGCCCTCCGGGCAACCCTGAGACTCGTGAATAAAGTTTTAATAAAGTTTTGAGCCGCTGCCATTCAAACCCTTGGCAATTTACTCCAGAATGCCGTGTTTCCAAGCAAGCACAGCCTGCTAGCGTAGCGCGATGATGCAATCCTCAATGCAAATCCGTTTTTCAAGCTGTAGCGGTTAGGATACTATGGCTTGAACGTTCACTCCTTTTGCAAGTGTCATGATGGCGGACATTCCCTCCGTTTCTCGAACTGAGTTGGCCGATCGGCGGCGTAAACTGCGCTGGCAGCGTCGTTGGCGGGTTTTACAAACGAGCTGGCAGCTGGTGGCTCTGGGTGGGCTAACGGCAGGGCTAATCTGGGTGGTGACTGTACCCGACTGGATGCTACGAGACGCTAGCCAAATTGAAGTGGAAGGCAACAAGTTTTTGTCGGCGGATACTGTGCGCTCCCTATTGCCCATCAAGTATCCCCAATTTCTGCTCACGCTGCAGCCCAAAACGCTGACCCAACGCCTAGAGTCTCAGGCTCCGATCGCAGAAGCCACGGTGTCTCGTCATCTGTTTCCACCAGGTTTGATGGTGCGAATTCAGGAGCGTTATCCCGTAGCGATCGTTTACTCTAGCCCCACCGTCGCTGCTGGCCGTTCCAAATCGACCGTGCCCATTGCTTTGTTAGATGAGCGAGGGACAGTGATTCCCTACGAGAGCTATGTATCATTAAATCGATCGCGCCAGCTTCCCACTCTCAAAATTGTGGGGATGCAGGAGCAATACCGCTCTCAGTGGACAAGTTTATATCAGCAAGTTAGCCGTAGCCCGGTTAAAGTGTTAGAAATTGACTGGCGTGAACCCGGAAACTTAATTTTGCATACCGAGTTGGGTAAGGTCTACTGTGGTTCCTACAGCGCTCACTTTTCTAGCCAACTGCGGGCGCTCGATCAAATGCGGCAACTTCCTCAAAAGGTTGATCTGCATGAAATTGATTTCATTGATCTGCGCAATCCGCAAGCGCCCTTGGTCGAGTTAGTAGGAAATGATGCGATCGAACTTCCTGCTGCTGGAAATACGCTGAACGACACCCAAGAGATCCTCCCCGAAACTGGCTTACCTGCCAATGATTCGCCTGCCAACGATGGATCTACCCCGCGTCCGTAGACATTGCCTGCCGACTCTCAGGTTGACCTTCACCAGAAGTTCCCAACCTAAGGCTAACTGGCATGCCGCCTCTACCAGATAAGTTCATGTAGGCTGAGTAAAGCTAAACTAAATTTAAGAGAGTCAAGTTAGAGGGGGTCAATCGAAACTTAATAAAGAGTATGGAAAGAATTTTTATTGGCAGTATTTGTATTTCTTAAGGTGAATGCAATCAAAATCAGCAGGTTTTTAGAAAATTTAAGGGATGGGTAAATTGAAAAGATTTACCGAAGATTTAATCAATGTTCTGCTGATTGCCAAGGCTCAATTTCTTTTATAAAAGTTAACTGAAATTGCCATATTGCTAAGGATCCAGCGGATATGCGCTTGATTAAACGGCGGTTTGGTTTTTCTAGCAACTTACCCTATAGTTATCTAGAGTTAAAAAGTCTTTGTATCAGTCGTTTCTAAAGTCCAATGACATTTGATAGTAGATTAGTCACTACCCACTCAGAATCTCCTGACTCAGATCAGGTTAATTATTCATTGCCGATGAATAGCGCTAACCCTTTTACTAACTCTGGGGTACACTTGGGTCAAGTTCGTGATGTCAAAGGCGCAATGGTGGGAGAGGAAATCAGGAGTGATGAGATTGTGCCGAGTAGTGTAGCTAGAATCAAAGTCATCGGAGTCGGGGGCGGTGGATGTAATGCCGTCAACCGCATGATCGTCAACGGTGTCGCTGGCGTAGAGTTTTGGTCGATTAATACCGATGCTCAAGCTTTAACCAATGTTGAAATCACCAACTGCCTTCAGATTGGTCAAAAGCTGACCCGTGGTTTGGGTGCGGGTGGCAATCCGGCGATTGGACAGAAGGCCGCAGAAGAATCCCGCGATGAATTGGCCGCTGCACTAGAAGGGGCAGACCTTGTCTTTATCACGGCAGGCATGGGAGGGGGGACGGGCACAGGGGCAGCGCCGATCGTGGCGGAAGTAGCCAAGGAAGTAGGGGCTCTTACCGTAGGTGTGGTTACTCGTCCGTTCAGCTTTGAGGGTAGACGCCGCACTAATCAGGCCGATGAGGGGATTGCGGCACTGCAAACCCGCGTAGACACGCTGATTATCATCCCTAACGATAAATTGCTCAGCGTCATCTCGGAGCAAACGCCCGTTCAAGAAGCCTTCCGGGTTGCAGATGATATTCTGCGCCAAGGGGTGCAAGGCATTTCGGATATCATTACCATTCCGGGTTTGGTAAATGTAGACTTTGCCGATGTCCGAGCCGTCATGGCCGATGCAGGCTCAGCCTTGATGGGAATTGGCATCGGTTCTGGCAAGTCCAGAGCCAGAGAAGCTGCAACTGCTGCTATTTCTTCACCGCTCTTAGAATCTTCGATCGACGGTGCTAAAGGGGTTGTCTTCAACATTACGGGCGGGCATGACCTGACGTTGCATGAGGTCAACGCAGCCGCTGAGATCATCTACGAAGCGGTCGATCCCAATGCCAACATTATTTTTGGTGCCGTTCTAGATGAGCGGGCGCAGGGCGAAATTCGGATTACGGTAATTGCTACAGGCTTTACGGGAGAAGTTCCGGCTCCTCCGGTGCAGCAGGCGTCTCGGGTGTCGCCGTTGAAGCAGCGCTCGCCTGTTATCCCACC
>DATNOY010000181.1:0-3442 GCA_036703495.1 Coleofasciculaceae cyanobacterium | reverse complement strand
CGGCAAAAGCCGTGAATCCAATGCAGGGATCGCCAGCTGGAGAAGCTGACCTGGGCGCTGACTTGGGCGCTGACTTGGGCGCTGACCTGGGCAAATAGGGGAGAAAGTTGAGGCTGAGAGGGAGATACCGTTTGCTGCGATCGCTACCTCAGATCTTATCAACTGAATTGCTGGCCCTGCCTGGAAACGATGGCTAGATAAAGTAAGGAATCGCGTTTTTATCCTCTAGGAACATATTCTATGGCTTGTTCGGCTGGCGTCAGGTCTTGCCAGTTCAGATCGCGGCGCAGCACTTTGCCATTCGGCGCAGCAATCAGCTTAGGCAGCTCTTGCTGCTGAATCAGCTCCATCGTAGAAGCATCAAATGTGGTGTATACGGTATCGGCAGCGGCGAGGTTTACATCCACAATGGTCAGCGTCTTGCGGGGACGCAGGTTGCCGTTGAGTAAAGGACGAACGCCCGCACCCAAAATGCCGCAGTGCAGCAGCTCTAGCTGCCCTTTGTGCCCTGGATAGTAGGCGTGATCATGCCCGCTGATGTAGGTGTGAACCTGGTGTCGCTCCAGCAGCGATCGCAAATTGTCGGCTTGATCGAGATACTCGCCAGGGTCATCCCGGCCTACCGTAATGGCATACAGCGGCAAATGTCCGATGGCGATCCGCAATTTGGACGCCTGAGCTACCGGACTCGATAAGCTTTGCTCTGCCCAGGCTAACTGTTCCGCCGGAATGCTGGCGCTAGATGCATCCCAGACCAGGAAAAAAATGTCGTTCTGCTGGAAGGTGTAGTAGAAGGGAAATTGGGCGCGATCGACAAATTGTAGCCCCGCATCATGCTGAGGGTTGTTCCAGTAAGCCGCAGCTAGCTCGCGCTCGTTCTTAAACAAAAAGCTACCTCCAATCGCCCTGGCAGCAGAAGCATCATGATTGCCAAGGGTAAAGCCATAGGGAATTTTGGCTTGTCGTAGCGGTGCACTAATATGCCGATCAAAGGCCGCCCACATCGCTTCCACTTGCGATCGCGTCAGCGACGGGTCTTGACCTGCCACCATATCTCCCCCGCAAAGCACCAGGTCGGGTTTCCAGGAGGGGATACGGGCGATCGCTTGGTCTACTTCAGGCTCATAGTCGGTTGAGCCATATTGACTGTTGAGATCGCTAATCACCACAATCCGCACATCGCCACGGGGCGGGGTCTGTGTGGCGGCAGCATTGGCGAAGGTTGCTTTGGGGGCGACGGCTTGAGCCACATCTGCCGGGCGATACTCGTTTAGATCAACGGGGTTATGTGGCTGGATGGAGCGGCTGGCATTCAGCTTTTCAGCCATCAGCTTTTGAGCCACCACCGATAGTCCCAGCCCGCCAAAGGCTCCGCTGAGCAGCAAGAATTGACGACGATTCAACGGCATAAGGCGTTTGAGTTAGGGTGAAGGAGAGCCGCAACTTCGGGAAAAGCGATCGCGCCTCTGCACCAGAGTATCAATTCAGATGCCCCTGTAGACAAGATTGCTGGCTCACCAACTGCTGGATAGTCCGAACAAACCCAGCAAACTGATGTATTTCTTAACTTCATTCCTGAAGATCTGAAGGCAAGATCTGAAATAGATTCAAATCTTTCAATAGAATTTTCCATAGAAACAGGACTGCTCCGCACTGTAGGGAACCTATGTCGCAAGCTCAACCCCAGCCCCCCGAAGCCGATCGCCCTTCAACTGAGGGCACTCCCGTTATTCCCTCAACGCCCGTCATTCCCCCAACGACAGTTGAGCCCACCCCTGAGCCTACCCCTGAGCCCACCCCTGAGCCAGTCGCTGAGGCGGCCCAGGCAGCTGCAGCCAAGGTAGCCCCGACTCAGACAGCCCCGACCCAGGCAGCCCCAGCTAAGGCAGATGTTCCAGCCTCCAATAAGTTGACCGCTTTGTTTCGGCTAGTCGGGCAACTCCTGGGCATTGTGGTAGCTGCGCTGCCGCTCTTGTTCAACTTGTTGAGTCGCCTGGTTCAACTGATGCTGAAAGGATTGCAGGCAATCCAGGCAGCCTGGGCAGCCATTCTACCGCAGCTGCGCGCTCGGCTCCCAGAACCCTGGAAAACGAAAGTGCCCAATCAGCTGATCACGGCGATCGCCCTCTTAATTCTGCTGGTTCTGGTTTCAGGCACTTCTAGCCTGTTATCTGAAAAATCACCGGCAATTGCTGAAGCTCCGGGACAGCCTGTGTCTACATCCCCGGTAAAAGCGCCGCAGCCTCAGGTTAACTTGGACAAGCTGGTCAAGATTCAAAATCAGCTTGCCGAAATTACCGAGCCTTATGCTCCGGGGCTGATTGAGTCTGTGCAAGTCAGTCCGCGGCGCAGTCGGCTGAAGATCACCGTCGGACAGGATTGGTATGCTCTGGAACCAGGACAGCAGGACAAGCTCGCCAATGACGTACTCAAGCGATCGCACAAGCTCAAGTTCGATCAGTTGGAACTGATGGACGCTGAGGGCACGCTCCTGGCTCGCAGTCCGGTTGTCGGTTCGACAATGCTGATTTTGGAGCGGGTGCCAGCGGTGGAGAACGTTGCCCTGTAGGCAAGCGATCGCCTCACTGTCCGGCATCAACCGATAAAGCCGCCATGGGAATTTCTTCAACGCGCGATAGCTTTTCAGCCACCGAAAGGGGCTGGTTGTTGCTGCCGGATAGCTGCCGCAGCAATTTTGGGCGGGGATCATGCAGCAAGTAAATGATGCGATCGCCCACCTGCCACTCTTCGGTACTGGGAACCACCATGAGGCGCTCTTCCCGCTCTATCAAAATTGGAACAACTTCCTCGGCGCGGATCAGCGCTTTCAGGTGGGCTTGCTGAAACTGAAAGTTATCTTCTCGCAGCGTAGTTTCGCCCAGTTTTACAGCCTTGTCGCTCAGATAGCCATTCCAGGTTTTCAGCGAAATCTGGGTGGCAAACGCCTGCTGCACTTTCGTAGAAGGGGTTGAGTTGCTGTTCGATTGCAGGTCAGTGCTAGGAAAAACAGCGAGAACCCTGGGTGGATAGAATTCTTCGGCGGCTCGTTGAGCCAGGACAAGATTGACCTCACCGTTATTGGTCATCGCCAGAAAGGTGCCCACATTGGCCAAGCCTGCTTCTTCCAAAACATTGGCATCCAAAGCGCTGCTAGAAAACACCTTGAAGCCTTCTTGCTCGGCTTGCTGACAGGATTCAGGGTCAGTATCAATCAAAACGACTGGCTCATTGCGATCGCGAAATAGCCGTCCCACCAGCAAACTCAGCGGACTACAGCCCACAATCACCACGCCTGTTATCTGGGTAGAAGTTACCCCTAGCAAGCGGGCCACCCAGCCTGCCGTCAAACCTTGCAGGAAGACCGTAGAAAGGATCGTTAAGAACACCAGAGCCTTAATGGACGCACCCCCATTGATCCCGCGTTCGGTGAGGACAATGGCAA
>DATNOY010000180.1:0-7919 GCA_036703495.1 Coleofasciculaceae cyanobacterium | reverse complement strand
TGGGTACAGCAAAAACTGGCGAGTTTGCGTCCCTACTCTCAGATGATGTATGCCTGGAGCGAGTCGTGCCAGCAGGATTCCTCTCGTTTACTACGAGGACAGGCACTTCAGGAAGCTCAGGATTGGTCACGGGGTAAGAGTTTGAGCAATCTGGATTATCAATTTTTGGCGGATAGCGAAGCCATTGATCGGCAGGAAGTGCAGCAGGCCATGGAATCTGCGCGGCTGCGGGAGGTGGAAGCCCGATTACAGGTTGAGCGGGAGAGTGCCAAACGCCAACGGTATTTGATTGGAACATTGGTAACGGCATTTACCCTGGCGATCGGATTACTGGCTGCTACTCTGTTTCAGAAATTGCAGTTGACGGTGAGTGAAATCCGAGCCATCTCGACTTCCTCAGAAGCTCTCCTATCCTCCAACCAACGGTTAGAGGCTCTAGTGGAGGCAATTCGGGCCAAACGCAGACTTCAGAGCATTGGCAGTGTGAATCCAGAAGTGGATCGGGCATTACAGAAAGCCGTGTTTGCGGCAGATGAGCAAAATCGCTTGTCCGGCTATGGCAGTGGCATCAATGCAGTTGCCTTTAGCCCGGACGGTGAGTGGATTGCCGGTGCTTCTCTAGATGGCACGATCCGACTGTGGCGATGGGATGGTCTGGAGCTGGGTAGCCTCAAGGGTCATCAAGATCGCGTCTTGGGCGTGGTATTTAGCCCCGAGGGAGGGGCGATCGCCTCGGCCAGTGCAGATGGCACGGTTAAATTGTGGGAATTGCAGCAAGCGTGTTTAAGGCAAACCCAGCTAGTCCGCAACCCCGATCCAAGCAAACCTCCCCCTCTACTCCCAGACCCCTGCTTTCGGGTAACGACATTCCAAGGACATCAGTCTGGAGTCTGGAAAGTTGCCTTTAGTCCCAATGGACAACAGTTGGCATCTGCCAGTTGGGATCACACCGTCAAATTGTGGCAGCGAGATGGCACCCTCCTCAAAACCTTCACAGGACACCGGAATCTTGTGTTAGGCGTGAGCTTTAGTCCAGATGGCCGTACGATTGCCTCTGGCAGCCTCGATCGCACCATTAAGCTCTGGAACCTGGATGGCACCCTGCTAGCCACCCTCAAAGGGCACACGGCCGGAATTAGCGATGTAGAGTTTAGCCCGGATGGATCGCTGATTGCTTCTGCGGGGGAAGATGGCACCATCCGGATCTGGCGGCCGGATGGGACTCTACTTCATACCCTAACTGACCATGAGGAGACGGTTGCGGATCTGGCATTCAGCCCCCATGGCAACCGTCTGGTTTCTGTCAGTTACGACCATACTGTCAAGCTCTGGAGCCAGACAGGGCGTTTGCTCAAGACCTTCAAAGGGCATCAGGGCACCTTGCGAGGCGTTGCCTTTAGCCCCGATGGTAAAACAGTCGCCTCAGCCGGTCTAGACAATAGCGTGCGGCTCTGGCCTTTGGCAGGGGTTCCCCTGATGACGCGATTAGAAGACCCTCACAAAATCACCAGCGTGGTTTTTCATCCTCAGCGCAACCTGTTGGTCACGGGAACCGAGGATGGCCGTCTGCAGTTCTGGAACCGACAGGGCATGCTCCTGCAGAGTATCCAGTCCCATCAGGGATCGATCACACGGCTGGCTTATAGTCCGGATGGAAAAACCCTGGCATCGGCAGGAAAAGATGGGGCAATTCGACTGTGGAGCTTAGCCGGAAAACGGTTACGGACGATGCGAACTAGCGACGATCCAAGCATCGAAGGTCTTGCCTTCCATCCGGATGGTACCCTGCTAGCTTCTGCCCATTGGGATCACAAAATTCGGCTCTGGAACATCCAGGGGATTCTGCGCTCCACCCGGCAACTTCCAGGTATTACCCCCTTCTTCTCCGATGTTACCTTTAGCCCCAATGGCAGCATCCTGGCAGCTGCAAGCGATCGCACAATTGGCTTCTGGAATCGGAGCGGTACCCTACTTCGGCAATGGGAAGGACACCCCGCAGCGATCTGGTCGATCAGCTTCAGTCCGACCGATGACCTGCTGGCATCGGCATCTACCGATAAAACTATAAAACTCTGGAAGCTGGATGGCACGCTGTTACAGACGCTGACTGGGCACCAGGCTCCTGTCAACCGGGTGGTGTTTAGCCCTAATGGCAAACTGCTAGCATCAGCATCCAGCGACAATACGGTGAAGCTCTGGCAATCCGATGGGATATTGCTCAACACCCTGGAAGGACACACGGCACAAGTCAACGATATTGCCTTCAGCCCGGATGGAAAAATTTTGGCCTCTGGGAGCAGCGATCGCACCACGGTTCTGTGGCAGGTCGATCAGGTCACAGACTCAGGCAAGATTTTGAAAGTGGGCTGTGACTGGGTGCGGAATTATCTGCGCTACAACCCGGATGTGAAAGCGGGCGATCGAACGCTGTGCGAGGGTCTGACTGATTAAGACCCGGTAATGCCTGAAGATGGGGCATCCTGCTGAGGAACGTGAAATTCATAAAACCCAAAACTTAATTTTTGAAAGCGCAGCGTTGCCGTGCTTTCAAAAATTTAAAGTTCAGTTTTAATTAATTCGTGATCCTTAAGTTGCGATCTGCTGATCTTCTTATGATCTTCTTAAAGAAGTCTCAAGGCTAGTCCTATTTAGAGATTGAGTGTTCTGATCAGAACGCCAACAAAACTCACTAGACCAATTAAAAGCAGGGCAATGCCAACCACCTCAGCTGTGCTTGAGCTTTCGTAGGTATAACGATCGCTCTGGAGACGCTGCATGGCTCGGCGGTGTGCTGTTAGGGCAGCTGCTATGCTAAACATTCCCACGCCAATGAAGGACAACCCGACAATGGTGGAGAAACGGTGCGGGTCAATCTCTTTTCCGACCCGAGTAGTCTCGATCGCCTTAACAATGGTGGGGATACCAAACCCAAAGCCAATCAGCGACAGAGCGGTACGAATCCATGCCATCAAGGTTCGATCAGTAGCCGCACGAGTCCGTTCTTTGGCCAGTTCGTTATTCAGATTATAAGGTGGTTTTTCAGGGGATTCAGGAGATGGTTGCATATTGTTTAACTAGTTCTGCTTAATAATTCTCTTTTGTATTGACGGCTGGTAGATTATCGCTTTTTAATGGAGTCATTTTAAAAAGTTATTTGGAGAAAAAAGAGGTCCAGAAAAGTTGGAAGGAGTATGGTCTCTCTTGCTTTCTCAATACCTCAAACGGTGGTGCAGCTGTATTAACATGGGTGTATTAACAATGCTTTTATTTCACTCGTTGTATGGGTGGCTGATACCATTTTCCTGTAAGGGCTTCAGGTTACGGTCGCGGGATTGAAGCCGAGGTCTATTAGTCTGCGATCGCCTAGATCGCTAACAGGAAAGGAGAGAAGATTTAAAAATTCGGAATCTGGCATGCTGAATCTTGACCTGAAACAAGATAGGTCTGCCTCAAGTATCAATGCAGGCAGACCTATCTTCTTGTCATTGCATGCCAAACAGGACTGATTCTTTCTAAGGTTCGCTGGGTCGAATCGCTGATCTCGTTAGGACATCGTCAATCTCTTGCACTCCTGTAGCGGTAGCCACGTATCTTTTAGACAACAATTTTGGGATTTTCTAATAGAGATTTGCGGTTAAGTTTGCTAAACATGCCGACAAATAACTGCTGGAAATACTCGTGGAGTCGGATATCATCCAATAGGTCTCAGTACTGCTGGACATGAGCATCTACAGAACCACCGTTGTTACAGACTTTCTTTTCTCTTTACATGATGCCATTCATCAAAGGTTCTCGTAATCTATGCTTCAAATTGATAAATATTATCGGCTCATGAAACATAACTTTCTTTTTCAGCAGGTTTCACAGCGATTTAAGTCAATTTTCCCCCGTCGCCTTTCCTGGTTCTCTCTCCTGCTAGGCACAATAGTTGCCATCGTGATTGCTTTTCCGGTCAGCGCAACAGAGAGAGTGTTTTTCAGTTTTGGTTTATTTGAACGTTCAATCTCAGTGGACTCTCTCGAAGCCTATGCCGACACAGGTACAGTCAATCCTGACTTAGCTGCTTTTTTGAGATTGCTTGATCCGACTAATCGGGAAGAGCTGCGCACAGTTTTAACCACGCGTCATCAAATTAGCCCGGTTGCAATTTCCCATATCTTTTATGCGCCTCTAGGTGAAACCTCGCTGCGCTATATCGGGCACTTAATTCAGACGGGCAAACGTCAGAATGGGCAGTATGCTCTGCGATCGGCGCTGATCCTAGCTGCCGCAAAACCTGAAGGGTTTACCCTCCTGGATGTGCTGCGTCATTACCCAACGCGGGGCATGAGAATTGATTTGGCTGTGGCATTGGAAGCTTACCGTCAGGGTGATGCATTTCTAAATAAAACTAATGCTGTGATTGCAGGCATTGATCGCTTGGCACAAGAAACGGCTTCCGACACTTCGCCTAGTTCTGCTGAAATTCAGAGTTTGCAGGCTCCTGGGCCCTTCCAGTTTTCCACACAAACAATCACCCTGGTAGATACCAGTCGTCATCGAACTTATCCGGCCGATCTCTATTTGCCAGACCTGGGAAATGCATCGTCTGCTTCAGTGCCTGTTGCCATCATCTCGCACGGATTTGGCTCCAGCCGCAAAGATTTTGCCGATGTTGCCCAACATTTTGCCTCCTATGGATTTGCAGTTGCTCTACCCGAACATATTGGTAGTGATGCTGCATTACAACAGGCACTTTTACAGGGACGGGCCTTTGAGGCACTGCGCCCCAGTGAGTTTGTCGATCGCCCCTTGGATGTCTCTTTTTTGCTAGATGAATTAGAGCGACGGAATTCAGTAGAGTGGCAGGGACGCTTAAATTTAAAGCATGTTGCAATGTTAGGGCATTCATTTGGGGCATACACTTCCCTCGTCTTGGGAGGAGGCACCGCTGATTTTGCCAATCTGCATCACTATTGTGATCAGGATTCATTCTTGGCCTATCTTAATCCCGCGTTGACTTTTCAATGTCGGGCTCTGGCATTAGAATCTTCGCCTGAGGCAGTTCAGCAGTTGACTCAAGGATTGCAAGATCCGCGAATTAGCCTAGTGATTGCGGTCAATCCTGTATCTAGTGCGATCCTGGGACCCCAAGGGCTTAGCAAGATCCAGGTTCCTATTGTCATAGTGGGCAGTGGTTATGATGTGGCTGCACCGCTCGTACCAGAGCAGGCTTACCCTTTCACTTGGTTGACTGCGCCAGAGAAATACCTGGTTTTAGTCAAAGGGGCTTCTCATATTCCTCAACTTACTGCTGCAATCAATCGCACACTTTCACCAACCGTTAGCCCTGAGGTGCTGGAACAAGACATAAAACTGCTGCGCAGTAATGCTAAGGCGGTTCTTCTGGCATTTTTGGAGATCTATCTAAACGATCGCACTGAATACACATCCTATCTGCAACCGTTCTATCTCAAAACACTCAATGACCCTCCGTTTGAATTCAGTTTGATTCGATCGCTGACGGAAGACCAGATCTCTGAAATGATCCGTCAGGGTGCCAATTGACAAGCTTTATATAGCAGTCCTAAATCAGTCCTGAGAAAACCCACAAGGGGTTTGGGGACTTTGTCCTCTAAGCGAAGGCACTGCCCCCGCCACCCCCTGCTCACCAATCATTTGGGATTGCTATAGTCCCGCCAAGTTGAACAGGTATAAGCTCTCACCGATCGCCAAAAGCCTTAAAAAACCGCAGGGTGGGCGCTGCCCACCACCCTTATTTCAGTGCCATTGATCCATGGTTTGGTCAGGATGATGTCACTTTCATGGGTTCATGGGCTTCAACTCTGCTCGCCATTTTTCGCTTGCACCAAACGGTATAAGGAATAGCCACAATTGCCGCGATCAGGGCATAGGCAATCAATGTATTGATAATCCCCCCTCTCACAAAGTCCAGATTGGGAAAATTCATCGTAATCAGCAGAAGTGCTAACCCGGCATTACGAGTAGCCGTCGCGTTGGCAAGCGGGAGTCGAGTATCGAAATCTGGGCCACCCAAGAGATGTCCACAGAGCAGGGATGCGAGAGTCAGGAAAACTATGGTCAAGAATGTCGTCCAGCCAATGCTGAATACTCGATCTAGCGTTAGGGTGAGCAGAACGATCACAACCAGCACCAGCATAAACGTTGCCATCTTAACGAGCGGTTGCATGATCTCATCAGCGAGCTTTGGCCAAACTTGACGAATCCCAACGCCGATCCCCAAAGGCAACACTTGGGCGAAAAAGATCTGTTTGAAGACTTCCAGCGGCGTAATCCAGGCTTGATTGGGATAGAAGTTGGCAATAATCATCAGGATTAAAGGAATGCTACCGATCGCCATCAAGCAGAGAGCGATCTGTAAACTGGCTGTAAACATCACATGACTGCCCGCCTTCATCGATTTGAAGGGAATTAAGGGCGCACCGGGACAAACGAGCATCATGCCGATGCCGATCCGCTCTGCCACGGTGATGTCACTGGGGATCATGAATGCTAGAACCCCCAAAAGCGGGACGATCACAATGACTGCCATCAGCGATCGCAGCAGCAGGGAGGGTCGCTGCCAAAGCCAGAGCACATGCTCAAATGTCCAGCGGATTCCCATCGAGAGCATGAGCGTAAAGATGGTGAGTTTGGCGAAATTGGTGAAGATTGTTTTCGCCAATGCGCGAGTTGGGTCAACTTTGGCAGGCTGCGCTGGAGCAGACACACCGGGAAGCAGGCGGGCAACCGTAACTTGGGCGGCAGGTTGGCGATAGGTAACAACTCCCCCGTCTGAAATCGATAACTCTGCCTTTCCCATTGGGTTAATCGTGACGACATATTGCTGTTGCCCTACCGTAGCAATATATTGGGTCTGATTTTTATCCGCATTCGTCGCTGGGATAATGGAGACAGGGACTTTGTCGAGCAGTTGTTTTTGGCTTTGTTTGTCATAAACGTTGATATAGGACTGCTCACCTTCCTTGAACACTCTCACTGAATAGCGCTCATTCTGAAACAGTAAAGCTGTTTGTGCAACCGGTATTTCATCCGGTGCGATGGCAGGTGCAGGAGATTCCAGAACCGGAGATTGGGAAATGAGCGCTTCAGCTTGGGTGCTCTGGGGTGTGGAAGAGTAGAAACTGGAATCAGTGGATGGGGCAATCGCGATCGCCCCATCCATCTTCGGTAGAAGCAATATTCCTAAAATGATCAGCGTGAAAATGGCAAGGTACCTGATCTTGAAAATTCGATGGGAGATGCTTCTCCGAATGGGATTCGGAATAGGATATGGTTTAAATCGCAGCATTTGATTAAATTTCACGGTTAATCAACCTTTAATTTGAACGTTTGAACTATTGATGTAGCCTGCTTTATAGCGATTTTTAAGTTAGTGAGGTAAAGCTGATTTTTTGAATGCCTCCCGCAGCAAAATCTTCAAAAAATCATCTGGTTTCAACAGCTCAGCTCAATGAAGCCCACTACGACTCAAAGGCAAAGATCTGCTTCCAGTCGGTCTTCATATCCACGACGACCCAACCCTCCTGTTGGGCATCAGTGAGCGCTTGCTCCAGACTGCCCATCGATGATTGCTCGTAGGCAAATTCGCGATCGCCGTCGGTGTGATGCACAATCAGTCCTAGGCGCGAGCCGTCGCCTGCATTGAGCCACTGAAGCATCTGTAAATCGCCATCGGAGTTGCCAAAGGCAGCAATGGGACCCCGTCCAATGTAGTGCTGGATGGCAGCCGGTTTGCCCGCCTTGTCGTCAAAAAAATGCAGTTCTGGCAAACGCAGGATGACAGGTTCACCATTGCGCCACTCAAATCGGGTCTTGATACTGCTGCCGATCACCTGCTCCGGCGGAATGCCATAGATCTGTTCTGTCCAGGGGCGCATGAACTCAACCCCACCCCC
>DATNOY010000179.1:0-3347 GCA_036703495.1 Coleofasciculaceae cyanobacterium | reverse complement strand
TTGCTGAGTTTGCATCCCTCTGCATCGGTGCAGCAAATTCGGCAGGCCTATCGGGATCTGAGCAAGCTCTATCATCCCGATACAACCAGCCTGGCTGCAGCGATCGCCACTGCCAAATTTCAGCAGGTGAATGAGGCCTATGCTACCCTCAGCAATCCAGAACGAAGGCTCGCCTACGATTTGAAGATTGGCTATTCTCGCTATTCGGTGATTCAACCCCCGCCCGATCTGAATCGGCCGGTGTCGGAAGCTCGCAAATACCGCTCGGCAGCCTACCTTGACCCCACCGATCGCCCGCTGTCGTCCGGTGAGCTGTTTGCGCTGTTTATTCTAGGACTCACCTTTCTTGGCTGTATTGCCTTAGCGATCGGCATAGGCATTGCTCGAGGTGAAATCACCCTGTAAGTCGCCATAAATCATTAAAATAAATGAAGCTCTTGTCGCTTATGATGTTCACGGGTTGATTCTCGCTATGTCACTTCCTTCAGCCGATACGCCGCTTTACAATCATCCCCTTCCAGAGATTGAGCAGTGGCTTACCTCCAAGGGGTGTCGGCAGGATGGAGCAGATCTCCACTGCTGGCATGTGGAACACGCTCACTGGAAAGCCGATATTTGGCTGGAGGTGGATTCGATCTCGGTTCGCTACCTGGAAGCAGGAGAAGCCGGGCAGGATGTGCAGCGATCGTTCAAGTATTCCCTCAGCCGTCAAGATTTGGATGAAGCGATCTTTGCCGGCCCCTAAGCCTGCTGAGAATTGCGAATTTATAGCGCTTTGCGCTTGATTCGATGTGGGTATTTTTGAGAAGCCGCGCGTCTTCTCAAAAATACTTGTGGCTGACGCCATTGAAAACTGCTGTAATTAAATTCCCGATTCTTAAAATACCGTGCCATCACTGACCACTTGAATCGGCGGCACGCTGCCGGTTCGGGTGGCTGCAATTTTGCGCCCTGCCGCCCAGGTGCCACCTTCCAGCACTTTGGCCAGCGGCAGTTCTACGGCAGTCAGTCCCAGCTGATCGCGAAGGGTTTGGGCAATCTGATCCAGCAAGATCACCGTCAAAGCCCGCCATTCCACAATCACTTCAGCATCGGGCGGATGGGGTTGCTGAGTCACGGCGTCATGCTTGGGTTGCAGCAATCCCAGATCCAGACATAAGCCGCCATTGCGATATTCCGATAAGCCGGTCAGCTGATCTAGATCGGTAATCTGTAAGCCTAATTCCTGCAGCGGCTCTAGTAGGGAGTAGGTCAGCCATTGGGACAGCTTGTGAAACGGAACCAGCTGCGAACCCAACCCTTGCTGCGGCAGGGCCGTGTGAGTCCAGACATCGCCCAAGTTCACCCCAGCGATCGCCACTCGCCCTGGCCAAATTTCGCTCAATCCCTGCAGTACGGCTGCAAATACCTGGTGGGCTTTTAGCCGCTGGTCAACCGCCTGTTGCATCAGGTAATCCACCAGATGCCCCACGCGAGGCTGCTGACCAAAGAGATGGGGTTGGGCTGCGATCGCCTCGCCCAATCGATGCATCAGCATTAGCCGTCCCTCCACTCCTACCAGCGGATTTTGAGGACTGACCTGAAAGCCTTGAGTAAACGCAGCGGCCGTCAGTGCTTGTAACCCGGCGGCATCTGCCTGAAACGGAGCGTCGGGCTGGCTGGAAAATCCGCCTTGCAAAAACAGATGAAAGCTGGCGATCGCCAATCCTTCCGATCGCCCCAGCACCAATCCTGTCTCAGCTTCTTTGTAGCGCCAGTCGGCTCCGGCTCCGGCATCCAGCAAAACGCTAGTGATAGCCAGATCAAATTTAGCCCGAGCTTTTTCCAGCGGTTCAAGGGCTTGTAGGGTTTGATCCAGTTGGGCCAGACGGGACACACCACCGGACTCAAAATGCCGCCACCGGCTATGGAAGGGCACCTCTAAGGTAGGATAATTCTCTCGCATAACGGCTAAAACATAGTCCGCCACGCGATCGAGCTGCCCCAGATCCAGCCGGAAATGCGCTAGCTGGTCAGCCTTGGCTAAATCAAACAGCTGGCCGCAGCGATCGCGAATTGCTTGTGCAGAGCGAAGATAAGCGATGACGTCCTTCTCTTCATTCTTCATTCTCTTCATCCTTACGGGGTTTACCCTTTAGCGTGTGCCATATAGCCGATCGCCCGCATCTCCCAAGCCAGGAATGATGTAGCCATGCTCGTTCAAACCCTCATCGATCGCTGCCGTGTAGATCGGCACATCAGGATGCTGCTCATGGAAATGCTCGATCCCTTCGGGTGCGGCCAGCAGACAGACAAATCGAATGGAAGCCGGATTCGCTTCTTTGAGGCGATCGACTGCGGCCACCGCAGAATTGCCCGTTGCCAACATGGGATCGACCACAAACATATCGCGCTGCGCCACATCGGGCGGTAGCTTCAGATAATACTCGACGGCCATCAGCGTAGTGGGTTCGCGATACAAGCCAATATGACCCACTTTTGCCGTGGGAATCAGCTCAATCATGCCATCTAGCAACCCTTGCCCGGCTCGCATAATCGAGACAATTACCATCTTCTTATCGGCAGCCAGCATAGGTGCCTCCATCTCAGCCATCGGCGTTTTGATAGTTTCGTACTTCAACGGCAAATCTCGCGTCACTTCATAAGCCAATAGCATTGAAATTTCTTTCAGCAAGCGGCGGAAATCTTGGGTATGGGTTTCTGCCAAACGCATAATCGTCAGCTTGTGCTGGACAAGGGGATGCTGAATTAAGACAACTTCTGGGGTCATGGGATTCGCTCAAATGGACAGGCAGTTGGAGCAGGCTGGAGCAGAGAGAGGAGACACTTTCACAATATCAGCTATTCCCTATCAGCTATTCCATCAGGGCAGATTCCATTAGGGCAGATTCTATCTGAACAGAGAATATCCAAACATGAAGATGTTCCGGATTTTACCTTCTAGATCTTGCCATGAGTAAATAAGGCTGCGCTACGCTGTGGGCTGAAATTAGCTACCTCAGTGGAGCAAGTCCAGTCAAGCAAGCCCAACTTAGTCCCTTTTAATCCCAGGTCTGAACCTTATGGATGCAGCCACACTCACAAATTTTCTAGCTCCCTTTTTACCCGCTTTGGTTAAACCTAGCCCTCAGACAGCCAATCGGGCGATCAGGCAATTTGGGGCCCATGACTGGAGCCAGGCAAACGCCATCTGGGAAACCCTATATCCCAAAATTGAGGCAGATGAAGCCTTAAAGGCAGCCGTTGCTCAAGTGGTGGCTAAACCCGACAGTGAGATCTGGAGATCTGCTCTCAGCGAAGAATTGGAAATGCTGCTACAAAATGATCCAGCCTTGGGAACGGCGATC
>DATNOY010000178.1:0-6779 GCA_036703495.1 Coleofasciculaceae cyanobacterium | reverse complement strand
CCAAGGGGGCAATCCAGATATCTTGAGGCAGTGGATTCCTGACCTGGAGTTTCAGGACAATCTTTGGCAAGGACATCTCAAAGGCGACCCGCAAGACTTGATCTCAACGCTGAATTTGATGGGTGCACGGTTAATTGGCATGAATCTGTCTCGTTTGTCGCTAGAAGATTTTTTTGTGCAGCAGCTCCGCCAGCGGGGAATTTACACAAGTCAATAGGGGAGTCCTCCAAAATTACATAGCAGGTGAGACTATCCGTTTCGGCGCAGTTTCATCCAGCGTTTTCCCTAACAAGAGGATGATGAACGGAATTTTGGCGATCGCTGGCTGTTTTTCATCAGATTTCTACCAGGGCAACGATCGCTCCTTGCGCAATCGAACATTTACTAGGGATACATTCACTATTCGTCGCCTATACTGCGGTTGCCATTTGCCAGCGCCAATTAATTGCACGGGGTGCATAGACTTGAACAGGTCTTGGTCCATCGCCATAGGTTTCGTCAGCTACCTGATAGCGCCAGTTCAGCGCATAGGGCTTTTGATCAGCAGGACTGGGGCGAGCGGCATGGTGAATCATTTCGCCACGATAGATCAGTTGCATGGGTAAAACTCCATTGAGATAAGGATAATGTTTTCAGCGTCCTGTTCCTTGTTTTAGAGTCAGCACTTTGCCTATCTTCTAAAACAATGGATAACAGGTTTGCAATCATCAAGATAAAGACAAGGGGAACGAATCAACGAATGCAGGTTTCTGTGTATAGGGAAGCTAGTCGTATAAAATTGGTTTGATTCCTGCTTAGGATTAAGCTGCAATCCAACGACACACTAATCGATCTCCCTCTAGAACCCATTTGGCAATTAATCCACGATTTCTAAAGAAGGGACTTTCAGCTGCCGAAATATTTTTCTCTGATGCTGGGGCTTGAATTGACAAGGAAATCATTTGATTACTCCAATATTTAAGGTTTGGTGAACGATTTAGAGAAATTCGAGAAGACATCCAGTAGTGAAACCCTTTAGTATTTTGCTCCGACTTACTTGTTGCTCTCGGCTTTCATGTTTTTAGAATAGGGAGCGATCGAGAAGATCTCGGGAGGCGATCGAGAAGATTGAGGGAAATGAGAGCGGAGTTGCCCTGTCCCTTGAGACTGCTGGTAAACTGAGAAATTAATCGAGCAACCGCTGCGTCTGAATTTAGCTATCCTGCTGATGACATCTTCCGGGTTCTTGCCATGCGCATCTTACTGGTCGAAGATGACGAAATTTTGATTGCCCTGTTACGACAGTCGCTGACGAGTCAGCACTACGCCATTGACACGACAACCGATGGGCAGATGGGGTGGGAATATGCCCAAAGTGTCGCCTATGACCTGATCTTGATGGATGTCGGGCTACCTAAACTAGATGGAATTACCCTTTGCCAGCGCTTGCGATCGGCAGGATGCACCACGCCCATCCTGATGATGACCGCCAAAGAAGCGACAGGCGATCGGATTCGGGGGCTAGATGCCGGAGCAGATGACTACCTGATCAAGCCGCTGAACTTGGCAGAACTGCAGGCGCGAGTCCGGGCATTGCTGCGTCGGGGTGAAGTTGACCCTACCTCGATCCTACAGGTGGGGGATCTTCGCCTTGATCCACGCAACTGCCAGGTTAGCTATGGCAACAAGCCGATCGCCCTGACGCCCAAAGAATATAGCCTGCTTGAACTTTTCCTGCGCAACCCCTCCCGCGTCTTTAGTCGAGGGCAAATTGTGGAACACCTTTGGACCTTTGATGATCCGCCCTTAGAGGAAAGCGTTAAGGCCCACATTAAAGGACTGCGGCAACGGTTAAAAGCGGCTGGAGCTGTCGATTGGATCGAAAATGTCTATGGGTTGGGGTATCGGCTGAAGGAAGGACTGGGCAACCGAGAAAATTATGGCAACAACGCCGTATCTTCCCCGACTCCAAGTGTGGCTCCACCGGCCCAACAACAGTTTGATCATGCCAAAGAAGCGTTATGGCAACAGTCGCAAGGGTTAATGCAACAACGGCTAACGGTACTGCAAGAAATGGCGGCTGCCGTTCAGGCTGGAGTATTACCGGCAGACCTGCAACAGTCCGCCGCTCAGGCTGCCCATAAGCTAGCGGGCGTGTTGGGCATGTTTGATCGCGATGCAGGCAGCGAACTGGCCCGAGAGTTGGAAGAATTGCTCACCGCTGCCCCGCTCCGCTCCCACCAGCACCCCAGACTCATGGAGGTTGTCCAGCAGCTCAGCACCGTTCTGGCTGCGCCGTTCTCTGCTCCCTCACTTCCAGTGCCGCTCGCCGCTGATGCCCGCTGCATCCGGGTTCTGGTCATAGATGACGATCCGGTCTTCCTGGCTGCCCTGCCGCCGATGCTGCAACCCTGGGGAATTCATCTAACCGTCCTGGACGATCCGTTACGCTTCTGGAAGGTGTTGCCTACCGTTGCCCCAGATTTACTGATGCTCGATGTCGAAATGCCGAAGGTGAGCGGCATCGGACTTTGTCAAGCAGTGCGGGCCCATGCTGCCTGGCAGAGTTTGCCGATTTTGGTTGTCACGGCCCATCGCGATCGCGACACAATTCAGCAAGTTTTTGCGGCTGGCGCAGATGATTACATTACCAAACCGATTGTGGGAGCGGAATTGTTCACCCGCATCACCCATCGGCTGGAACGCAATCGCCTGCTGCAAACCCTGGCTAATCAAGATCCGCTGACGAAACTCCCCAATCAGCCCCAGTCTAGCCGCGAACTAGAACAGCTGTTGCAAACAGCAGGGCATCAGCCGGTTTATTTAATGGTGCTCAGCCTGCCAGAACTGCTCCAAATCAACCGCCACCAGGGTCATGCTACGGGTAATCAAGTCTTACAACGCTGGGGACAAATCCTGCAATCCACTTTCTCTAGCCCATCCGAAAAGAATGCTGTCAAGTTAGGATACTGGGGGAACGGCGAATTTGTTGTGGGACTAACAGCATCCCAGCTCGGAGATGACGCTGATGCCATCGATCGTCGCTTCGCCAACCTATCGCGGATGCTGCGGCAGCAAATCTTTGAAGCCCCTGATGGCAGACGCTTTCAAGTGGAGTTTGGTATCGGTATCGCTCAATATCCTGCTGAGGGTACAACCCTACAGGCGCTTTATCAAACGGCAAGTGTGCGATCGCATTCTGCTGATTGATAGTCTCTTTGTTCACTTATCTCCAAGACTTATGGAAACCTTTGATCAACTCAAGTTGAGAACCGACGTTCCTGTTGTGATTACTGATCGCCAAGGTTTCATTCTAGAAATTAATCCCTATTTTACATCTATTTTTGGCTGGAACTCCTCTGAAATTCAAGGAAAAATCATTACCGTTATTATCCCAAACGGTTTTCATGACGCTCATCATCTGGGCTTTTCTCGCTTTCTGAGTACAGAACAATCTACGATCCTCAACCATCCCCTCCAGCTAAAAGCGATTACCAAGAACGGTAGAGAAATCGCAGCGGAGCATCTGATTATGGCAGAGCAGCATCAGGGAGAGTGGCGGTTTGCGGCTCTGCTGCGTCCGCTAGAATCAATTTAATCGCCCCGCTCCGGCCACCCTATCCATACGCTGTAAATTTCTCAAATGCTAAGGAATTGAACATGGATACCCAGTTAACAGGTCTAGTCAACCAACTCCGATCGACGCTGGGCAAAATGGAAGTAGCGCTAGGGTCGATTGCCGATGCTATTGTCTGGACGGGGAACACTGGCAAAATCCAGTGGTGCAATGCCGCCTTCGATCGCCTAGTCAATCGTCCGCATATTTTGGTTTTAAATGCACCGCTGATCGACCTATTGCCGTTGCGACAAGCTGGTCTGCCGGTGGCGATCGACCATCATCCCATCAGCCAAATTATCCGGGGAAGCTATCCAGCCACTGAATATGAGTTTGAACAAGCGGATCACCTATATGTTCTAGAGATATCGGGGAGTTGTATTGATTTTCCCGAGGGACGATCTGCCGTGCTGGTGATTCGAGACATCACCTCGGCAAAACAGCGAGAAGCTGAACGTCAGCGGGAAATGAGCGATCGCCAACAGATAGAAGCCGCCCTGCGCCTTTCTGAAGAGAAATTTGCCAAAGCCTTTCGTTCCAGTCCGGTTTCCGTCTTAATTAGCACCCTGTCCGATGGTCGATACATTGAGGTGAATGAAAAGTTTGTGCAGCTTTTTGGGTACGCCCCAGAGGAAGTCATCGGTCGGACGGTGTTTGAACTGGATGTCTGGGTCAACTTGGCCGATCGCGTCAGGCTGGTGCAACAGCTAGAGGCTGAAGGAGTCGTTCGCAATCAGGAATTTTGTTTCCGCACCAAGTCCAACGAAATCAAGACGGTGCTGTTCTCGGCTGAAGTGATTCAGTTAAATGATCAACCTTGTCTACTCTCGGTCATGAGTGATATCAGCGAACGTCAGCAGGCAGAGGACGAACGCAGGCGGGTGGAAGACGAACGCAAACAAACAGAAGCCGCCCTGCAACAAAGCGAACAGCGGTTTAGAGTTTTGGTCAACAATATTCCTGGGGTGGTCTATCACTGTAGCTTTCAAACCGATAAATCTCTAGATTTTGTCAGCGCTGCGGTGTTAGATATCTTCGGCTATCCCGCTTCCGACTACATCCACAATGCCGATCATCCCAACTCCATGCGGCGACTGATGGACGCTTGCCATCGGGAGGATGTGGCCAGAGTGAATAGCGAAGTGGAATTGGCGATCGCTACCAAGCAGCCCTACACCTTGGAATATCGGATTGTGCGGGCGGATGGAGAGATCCGCTGGGTTTATGAACGGGGGCAAGCGATGTATAGCGACAGCGGGGAACCTCTGGGATTAGACGGGATGATTTTTGATGTAACGGGACGGCAGCGGGCCGAGACCGCCCTGCGGCACAGCGAATTGAAATATCGCAAGATCTTTGAAAACTCTCAGGTCGGCATAGGACGAACGCGGCAAGGGGATGGACTGTTTCTGGATGCCAATCAACGCTGTGCTGAGATTTTGGGCTATGCCACCGCAGCAGATCTAGTGGGCAAGTGTCTCACCTTGGATCTGAGCAGCAGTGCTGAGGAGCACGACCGACTATATCGGGAATTGCAGCAACGGGGCGAAATCCGCAATTTTGAAGCCCGCTTGCGCCGCCCCAATGGCACATCGGCCTGGATTTTACTGTCCCTGCAACTCAATCTCGAAGAAGATTGTCTAGAGTTTGTCATGACTGATATTGGCGATCGCAAGCGCCTGGAAGAAGAGCTGCGGCAGTCTCAGCAGTTTCTCAACAGCATTGTGGATAACATTCCGCTGGCGGTGTTTGTCAAAGATGTCAAACAAGACTTCCGCTATGTGTTGATCAATCAAAACTCGGATGAGGTTTTAGGCTTTTCCAGGGAAGCGGCGATCGGCAAGACCGATTACGATCTGATTTTAAGCCAGCAGGCTGACAGGTATCGGCAGGAAGATTTAGCAACGGTGCAGCAAGGCAAGCTAGTGGAAAGTGTCGATCAACGGCTGGGCACCAGCCCAGATGGCAGCATCCTGGTAAGAACCTGGAAACTGCCGTTGTCTGATCGGCAAGGTCAAGTTTCGCATCTGCTTTGCATCTCCGAAGATATTACAGAGCGCAAGCGGTCAGAAGCAGCGTTGCGCCAGTCAGAAGCCAGATTTCGATCGCTCTACGAATCCACCAGTATTGCGGTTTTTCTTCAGGAAGATGGCATCTCCATTGACTGTAATCGGGCAGCCGAACATCTGTTTGGCTACCCTCGTCCTCTGCTGCTGAAGCAGCATCCGAGAGATCTATCCCCCCCGATCCAGCCTCATGGGCAAGACTCGGGTTCTCTGGCCAAACAGCACATTGCCCTGGCCTACCAGCAAGGCAGTCACCGCTTTGAGTGGGTACATCGCCGCAGCGATGGCACCGACTTTCCGGCTGAAGTCCACTTGACGGTGTTTGAAGTCGAGGGGCGCAAACTGGTGCAAGGGGTTGTCCAAGACCTGACCGAACGCAAGCAAGCCGAAGCGGTGCTGCAGCGTCGGGCGCAAGAAAATAGCCTTCAGAGCAGTATTTCCCGCCAGTTTATCGATCAAGAGGTGGATCAGGCGATCGAATTTGCATTAGAGGCGATCGCCCAGTTTATTGGAGTGGAACGAACCTACATCTTCGAACATGATGAACAGCAGCAAATTTTTCAGGTGATAAATCAATGGGGTGAGGCAACGACTCCACCTTTACCCCACCTCAGCCTCGCCATTCCCGACTTTCCCTGGTTCTTTAACCAAATTTTGCAGGGTGAGGCAGTCCAAATTCCTGCCATTGCCGATCTGCCTCCAGAAGCGATCGGTGAAAAAGCCCTCTTCCAGAGTCTACAAATTCAGTCTGTCGTCTGCGTACCAATGATCCACCGAGATCAGGTCGTAGGATTTTTGGGAGCCGATCGGGTTCATGCCACCCGCCCATGGCACCCAGAAAATATTAGCCTGCTGCAACGGGCGGGAGAATTGATGGCCATGGGACAGGCCCGCCATCAAGCAGAAGAAAAGTTTATCAAAGCGTTTCGAGCCAGCCCCAACCCGATTACGATTACCACACTGGGCGAAAGCCGCTTTGTCGATGTCAACAGCAGTTTTCTGCGGATGAGCGGCTATTCTCTAGAGGAAGTGATTGGTCATACGGCGATCGAACTCAACGTCAGAGTCAATCCAGATGCCTATACGCGAACGCTACAGCAAGCCCTGGAAAGTGGATC
>DATNOY010000177.1:0-2969 GCA_036703495.1 Coleofasciculaceae cyanobacterium | reverse complement strand
GCAGGGCTTGACGGTTTATGGTGGCAATTTCTCGTTTTATCGAGAACAAAAACAAATGGAACTAGCGGCAAGATGGCGATCGCATGAGGTGGCTAAAAAGGAGTGGAAACGGGGCAAAGCGATGGCTCTGCAAGAACAGCGGCGAGCTGCTCAATCTCGGAGAAATGGTCGGCTGCGGGCTGATAGCTTGCCCAAAATTGTTGCTGGAGCTTATCAACGTCAAGCTGAGGTCACGGCTGGTAAATTGAAACAAAAACATGAGGGAGCGATCGCTGAGGCTGCTCAGAAAATGGCCGCAACCCAAGTGAGGACGAATAAGGCAACGAAGATTCAGCTCCCAACCCGGAACCAGAAACACAAAAATCTCGTGAATATTCAGGGAGCGAATTTGAGATTGCCGGATCGTGCAGTTTCTAGCTCATCTTCCCGTACCGATACTAGAGAGACTCGCCTGCTCATTCAAAATATTCAGTTTCAGCTCGCTGCTGGCGATAGAGTGGCGATCGCTGGGGCAAATGGTTCTGGAAAATCGAGTCTGACAAGAGCCATCCTGAACGGCATGGATGCTCAGGTGGATGTTGCTGCTCAAGCTGCTGCTCAAGCTTTTCTAGAAGCGGGAGAGATTTGCTATGCTCCCACCTTGAAGGCAGTGTATCTCGATCAAAGCTATGAATGGGTGAATCGAGATTTGACAGTCCTGGAGAATATGCAAGCTGCCAATCCGACCCTTGCCTATCAATTGATCCGACAGCAGCTGGGACATTTTCTTTTTTTCAATCCAGCTGCGGATCAGCCAGCATCTGGGTTAAGCGGTGGTGAATTAGCCCGGTTGGCACTGGCGATGATCAGCATTGCTGCAATGGATTGGTTAATTCTAGATGAGCCGACCAATAATTTAGATATTGCAACGGTGGATCAGATGGTCGAGGCTCTGAATGACTACTCCGGTGCGCTTTTGGTCATTTCTCATGATCTGGATTTTCTCAGCCGGATTCAGATTACGGATTCCTACCAGGTACGCGATCGAACCTTACAGCGGACGATGTATTTACCTGATCAACCTCAAAACTATTACTCTGAGTTTTTCTAACAGGCTGAATGAGCCGGAGGCAACGGTAACTCCAGCCCAAACCACACTTCATCGGAATCGCTTTGTGCGGCAATCGTTCCTCCTGTAGCCGTCCTAAATCAGTCGTGAGAATACCTCAGGGAAGGTTGGGGATTTTGTCTCTCAGTCGGGGGCAGCGATCGCCCCATTCGTCTAACCCCCGATTTTTTTGGAGCGCGATTGATTTGAGCGCTACGTAAACCTGACAGCCAGGATTGAGTTGAGTGCTACAAAGTAAAATCATTGATTAACATTCGTCCTCGTGTTGGCAATCGCTCCATGGAAATTCAAGATCCGGCAATTCGAGCGCAGATCAACCGCATTGTTCAAAGTCTTTTAGGAAATGTACCATGGCAGTAAATTTGGATAGCCTCAAAACCCAGTATCTCCAGCATGACATTTCAACTCAACTGGGTCGTCTGGTTGAAAACCTGACTCAAGTCAAGGCATTGGCTCAAGCAGGGATAGAGGAGCAGCGTGCTCAAGATCTGATTCGAGAAAGCCAGTTTTTTATTGAGTGGGCAGTTCCTAACCTGAACTTGGACACAAACTTGGAGTTAGCAATCGAATTGGTTGAACTCCAACGCCAGCTCAGTCGATGGAAACTCCACTGGTCAATGCTCTGGTCAAATCCTAGCGATCGCCTCCAGATTGCTGCTGCTGCTCAGGAGTGGAGCGATCGGGTACTGTTGGGTTTCGCTTCATCCGATGATTTGCAGGCAAGAGCTTGATGGGGCTCACCCCAACACACAACTAAGTTAGCAAAAATTAAGCGCCCAAATTCTGGGATTTGCCCGATACTTTGAAGTCTATAACTTTGCCAAGGACAGCGGCAAGAAACTACCCTTTCAACATATTCGAGAAACTGTAAAACCTATTCGAGATCAAAATCGTAGAGAAATAACCAGACGTAATTGGTGGAAGTATGGTGAAAAACGACCAGCCATTTGCCCCTACGGTATCTGTGGCGATCGCCCTTCAGAAACGGGAACTCTATCAATTAAGTGCATTGGTAGAATGTTGTGAAATATAACCCAGACAAACATTACAAGCGATCGCTCCGATTGAAAGGATATGATTATTCATCTCCTGGTGCGTATTTCATCACCATTTGCGCCCATCAACGGCAATGTCTCTTTGGTGCCGTTATGAATGGTGAAATGCAGTTGAGCGAATACGGACAGATTGCGTCAAATGAATGGCTGCGATCACAAGATATTCGGCAGGAAATTAATTTCGATGCCTGGGTGATTATGCCAAATCACATTCACGCCATTGTGTTGATTCAAACCTCTGATTTACCACAACACCCCGTAGGGGCGCCCCTACCGAGCGGTGCGCCCCTACGTCATGGAATTGCCTACCGCAGACCCCGTTCTCTTTCATCATTCGTTGCGGGATTTAAATCGACAACAACCCAACAAATTAACATCATGCGGAATGCACCAGGAACCCCAGTTTGGCAGCGCAATTATTATGAACATATTGTCCGAAATGAAGCATCTTTAGAATGCTTGAGGCAATACATTCACAATAATTCTCTGTCATGGCAGGAAGACCAGTTGCATCCGGAGGTTCAGTCAAGGTGGTAGGGCGATCGCTATCAAACAATCTGCGATCGCCTCTTGCTAGACTCCAGATATCTCCCTAAGAAGATCTCACGATATGGCAGAAGTAAAAGTGACTACGACCAAATTGGCAATCCTCTAACGTCTGGTTTGGCAATCCCCAGGGTGAATACATCTCTGAAGAAACATGATGCTGGAGACTCAGTAGGAATTGGAGAGCGATCGCCTTTCAACCCTTACTCGTCAACCTACGATCGCGGATTCCCAACCAGTGAACCTGGAAGATGGGGGTG
>DATNOY010000176.1:0-2519 GCA_036703495.1 Coleofasciculaceae cyanobacterium | reverse complement strand
TGGTGGGTTTGGCATCCTACTTCATTGATGGTCTAGCGTTTGCGACGGAGAGTTGGGCGGGTAGGCTCCACGGACAAGGAATCACCACCGGACTGTCCCGATTGCTGTGGGTGTCTGGAGGTGCAAGTTTAGGATTAGGCTTATTATTTGCAATGTCCTTTTTCCTCTTCCCCATCCCTCTCTTCGGGTTGCTAACCGATCACGTTGAGATTCTGGGTCGCCTGCCTACATTTGTCCCCTGGCTCTTTCCAACTTTAGGGTTTGGGTCGATCGCCTATATGCTAGATGGCTATTTCTTGGGTCTAACCCAAGGCCGAATTCTGCGACAGTCTACCTTAATTGCTGTGCTAATCGGATTTTCACCCATAGCGATCGCTGCCTGGTACTGGCACAGCAGCCATTTACTCTGGCTTGCCCTGACCGGGTTTATGGCGGCTCGGGCGATCACGTTAGGGTCACAAGTTTCCCAGTCGTTGCGGACTTTCTGACTTCAAGGCGAAACGGCATAGTGCACTAGTTGGGCAAGCCGTTGGCGCAGCGTCTCCAACCCTAACCGTTCTCCGGCTGAGAAAAATACCGCCTGCGGAAACTCTTCCTGAGCAAAGGCTAGCGTATCACTATCCACCTGATCAATTTTGTTAAAGGCTAGCAGGGCAGGTCCCGGCGTAATTGGCATTTCTGAAAGAATTTTCATTACGGATCGAATCTGACTTTGCCAAGCTGGATGCGATAAATCAACCACATGCAGCAGCGCATCCGCTTCGGTCACTTCCTCTAGCGTTGCTCGGAAGGCATCCACCAGCGAGGGCGGCAGGTCGTGAATGAAGCCGACAGTATCGGTCATGACGATCGCCATGGACTGCTGAGTTCTAGCATCATTGATTACCAATCGCCGCGTTGTCGGGTCAAGCGTAGCAAATAGCTGGTCGGCTGTATACACTTCGGCATTGGTCAGAGCATTTAGCAGGGTAGACTTACCTGCATTGGTATAGCCAACAATCGCAATAGAAGGCACATCCTGATGCTGCCGCTGCTGCCGTAGCCGCGATCGATGGGCTTGCAGCTGGTTGACTTCCTGTTGCAAGCGAGTGATTCGGCGTTGAATAGCGCGGCGCTCGGTTTCCAGCTTCGTTTCACCCGGGCCTCTGGTACCAATGCCACCCCCCAATCGCGACATAGCGCGACCGCGGCCTGCCAGACGCGGCAGCATATACTCAAGTTGGGCGAGTTCCACCTGCAGCTTGCCGGCTCCCGACTGGGCCCGCTGGGCAAAGATGTCTAGAATGACCTCAGTGCGATCGACTACCCGAATGCCAATTTGCAGCTCCAGATTTCGCACCTGAGCTGGAGATAAATCGCGATCGAACACAATCAAATTAGCGCCCACCGTCTGAGCCGCTAAGGCTATTTCCTGAACTTTTCCTTCTCCTACTACGGTCTGAGGATGGGGGCTGGGGCGTTTCTGTCGCAGCACTTGCAGCACTTCACCTCCTGCCGTTTCCACCAACCGCGCAACTTCCACCAGCCCATCCTGGAAGCGTTGGGCATTGGCACGATCGGTCATCAGCCCAATTAAGAGGACGCGATCGCGATCAACGTCAACCTGTTGCGCAACAAATTCTCGTCGAAATTCCTCTTCTAAGCCTTCCGTTAAGTCTAGAAAGTTTTGCTGCGCCAGCACCTCTAGGCTCAGCGGTGGCGAAACTGTCCAAGTGGCTTCTGGATGAGGCACCAGATGGGCAAGATAGGTTTCCTTGACATATCCTGTTGCACCGCCCCCCCGTCGCTCAAAGCCTCCGCCGGAGAGAGTCAGCATTACTAGGGCATCCAGCCGCTGAAGAGCCATTGCCGTCAGCGTAGACTCGCTGGGAGCCTCCATCTTCAGCTGAGTTGCAATACAGCGAATACCGCTGAGCCGCTCAGCACCGTAACGAGGGAGTTCTGAAGGCGGAATTTGGGTCTGCCGCACTGTTCCTACACCTACCCGAATCACCTGCCCTCGACGATTGACATAGGCACAAACAGGCTGAGAAATTTCGGTGCTAATTGCAGCAAGCCGTTGAGCAAATTCGGGCGTTGCCAGACAATCACCCGGTAAACGCTGATGATATAACCGCTGCAATTGCTTGAGGTGGCTGGGTTTTAGTCCCTGAAGCTGTCCGTAAATAGTTTCGATTGACACGCTTGACCAGAATTTAGGTCTTCAAATTCAACATTCTCTCCTATTCTATCGAGGACTCTTCCGATGCGGGAACTGCCCTTAAGGTTTTTAACATAGGAACTGGGTTAACTGAACACTGGATGGACGGAGCATCGGGCTTTGCGTTCGAATCAACCCAATTATTGTTTTTATTGTTAAACAGTGCGTTCCTGTGCTGTCCAAAAATCGACAGAACTGGCAGAATTTTGGCGCTTTAGAGTAAATTCCGCTGAATGTCTTAGATGAATCCGCCAACTTAGCTAAGCAGAGACGTTAGACCCCTCAGCGAGCTGGATCTTTCCCGTAGATCTGCCTGTTT
>DATNOY010000175.1:0-7427 GCA_036703495.1 Coleofasciculaceae cyanobacterium | reverse complement strand
TAACGCACTTCAGTGGTGCCATTGCTAAAAGTGCGCTTGAACTCTTGCCAAGGCTCCTGATAGACTTCTTCCTCTTCGGGTAACCAAAGTCCGTGATTGCTGCGAATCGCCAAGATATAGGGCAACTTCAACTCGTCAAGGACATTGACAAAGTTGACTTTGCTTTCACCGTACAAACTGTCTGCTAACACCAATTCAAATTGAAATTCCATCGCTTGCAATTGCCGAATCATTTTGGCTGCAATTTGTGGTTTGCTCTGGTATTCATCGGTGTCCTTGAGTCGTTCTTTGGGCTTATACACCTCAAAGGTCAAAGGCAGAATCATGCCATCGACTAAGCCATAGGCTGTGACAGCGACAATACCGTTTTCCTTCTTGCCGACATTGCCGATGTATTGCCGTTTGACGTAATCAGTACTGTTTCCCTTCTTGCAATCGCCAGTCTCATCAATTAACAAAATCAATCTTCTGCCATTGACCACTTTTAGAATCAGTTCTAATCGTTGTTGTCGCAGTTGTTGGACTGTCCAGGGAGATTCCGTTAAAAAGTGATGTAAGTTTTGTTGATTGTCTAAGCCCACGGCTTTGGCAATTGCAGGCAGCGACTTGCGCTTAATTTCGCTGATCATGCCCAAGTGTAGGAGCTTAAAGGCTTCAAAGCTTCGCACTTCTGGAAATAATCCCTTGTACAACTGGCAGTATTCATCGACAAACCGAATCGTGGCTCGAGCTTCTCTTGAAGCAGACATAAAGGCGAACGCATCCTCAATCTCTCTAACTCCATTCTAAATTCCTCTCCCTGAAGTGACCAAAGAGGGTTACAGCAATTTTCAATTGCATCAGCCACAGTTATTTTTGAGAAACCGTGCGGAGCGCGGCTTCTCAAAAATAACCCACAGTTAATCAAGCACAAAGCGCTGTAAGGGAGACATTACCTTGGACAAGTGCCTGCCAACGTCAAGTTCGAGGTCGAGCAAGTCCTGGACGATCGCTCCTATCTCAATTAGATTTATTCAGACCGTAAATCAAGAACCTGGCTTTGAAAATCTGCTGAAAGCGCTTGCACCCGATTTTCTACCCTGGCAAGTGCTCCAGGGCACTGCTACTTTTACCTCGTTAAGGAGCGCCTTTTACCTCAGACTTTATCAAAATAGGTGGCTGTACATCACATCACCCGTTTTCATCTTGTCCCGATTCTGCTCGTACCCCTCAATAGAGCTGATTTGCCTCATAGAGCTATGCTTAAATTTACAGATCTCATACAGTACCAGGTGTTTCCTCTAAAACAGGTTGATACGTCTGCTAACGGGGTAGGTTTATGCTGACACTATCACACCAGCAGGACGTAGCTTTTGGCGATCGCTCGAGACATTATTTCCTGTCATGAGAAGGGATTCGCTTCGGTCACAACGTCAGGCAACGGAATGAATTCAGTTTCATGGGGAACCGAGGCAAAGCGGCAATCGCGCCAGTCTGCTTTGGCTTGTTCAATCCGCTCACGCCGACTAGAAACAAAATTCCACCACTTATAGCGTGTCCCCAACGGTTCTCCTCCAATCACCATGCAGCGGGCAGCGACCTGAGAGGACACCGTTACGGTAGCACCGGGGGCAAGAATTGCCAAACGATAGGGAGGCAGGGGTTGATGATCAATCTCTAAGCCTTCTGTAACGCTGTAGACGGCCCGTTCGCTGTAGTCTGCCGGAATAGTGAACTGCGATTGGGGCGTCAGGACAACATCCAGATAGAGAATCGGTGAGAACACTTTGACTGGCGAGGTACGCCCGTTCGATTGTCCGGCAATCAGGGTGATAGTGGCTCCATGTTCATGCCAAGTGGGCAGGGTGGCGGCAGGGTAATGGTGAAACCAGGGATCGCTTTCTTCGTGTTCTGTGGGCAGAGCAACCCAGGTTTGGATGCCGTGAATGGCAGCTTCGCCTGCCTGATCGCGATCGGGCGATCGCTCGGAATGGACAATCCCCGTTCCTGCAGTCATCCAGTTCACAGCACCAGGCTGAATTTCCTGCACTGTGCCTAAGCTATCCCGGTGCATCAACGCTCCTTCAAACAAATAAGTAACTGTTGCCAAATTGATGTGGGGATGCGGTCGAACATTAACGCCCTGACCTGGGGGTAAGAGTGCCGGCCCCAGATGGTCAAAAAAGATAAACGGGCCAACCATTTGGCGATCGGGATAGGGCAAACTGCGTCGGGCAACAAACCCACCCAGGTCTTTAACGTCGGGCTCAATCAACTGATGAATAGACATAAGGGTAAGGGCTGTAGGAGAAATTTTTGCTAACAGATCTTATATCAAATCCAGCTGATCGCTTGTGATCAGGAGCGGGGAACATCGCCCCTTTCCCCTCAGTTTGATGGAGGATATTGCAGCGGATTTGATATTAAGTAGGGCTGCACCTCTATTCTGATGGAGGGTATTGCAGCAGATTTGATGTTAATCCCCAATATACTCATCCATAAGTCAAGTTATAATACCTTTTGAATTCAGATATGTTGGAATATTGGGTGACCCTGCTTTGAATCACATTTTCCGAAAGCTATGAACCTGGAAGTATTTGAGCTTGCATCAACCTAAGATATTGTATAGTACCTGGAGTGTGCCACATAGCAAAATTTCCTGGGTTGCCGAAGGAATAAGCTGAGTCTCTGTTCCACAAAAAATGAATTGAATTAAGTAGATGCCATCATTCTACATAAAACCTTAATGCCCTGTGCCGCCTGCGCAGCGGACGGCACAGGGCTTTAGATCTGGCTTTTCATGACGCCACTTACACTTGAAACAGGCTATAGAGCAGCAACCCTAGCACAATCAAGGTGATGATCATGTAAGTGCGATCGCCTTGCCGCAGGAATCCATAGGCAGAAAACGCAACGCGCAAAATCGGGGTGGCAATCAAAACTAACAGTCCTAGCTGAATCAGGCTGCGACGGCGTTCCATCGTCACTGCCCCTTTGACAATATCAGGCAACACGCGAAATTCGGCGGGCTCTCCTCGAAAGATATGGTAGCTTGGAGGTTCTGTTCCATGACGAATCAGATACAACACTCCACCTACCGCGATCATCCCTGCTGACAGAACGACTCCAGCCCGCAGCAAGTTTCCTAAAAGCTGTTCAAACTGATGTTCAGAGAAGGGCTGCTTTAACCTTGCCATCTCAAATTCTCCCCGTTATGCCGTTGAAGATCATCTGCACTGCCAACATTAGAGTCACGATGCTGAAGACTTGCCGCAGCAGTTGAGGATTGCTATGCACAAGTGTCCGCGCTCCTAATACGGATCCGCCCAGCACGCCCAGCATGACAGGCATGGATAATCCCGGATCAATATAACCCCGATTCAGATAAACCCCTGCCCCCGCAGCCGCCGTCACCCCAATCATGAAATTGCTCGTCGTCGTCGAGACTTTGAAGGGCAGCCGCATAGCCTGATCCATAGCCAATACCTTGACCGCACCCGAGCCAATGCCGAGTAGACCCGATAGAGCGCCTGCAATTAGCATTAGCCCAAATCCCAGCGGCACTTGTTGAACCGAGTACCTTTGTTGTCCCTCAGCCGTAGGATAGCTGCCGTTCAAGTTAAGGCGGGTTGCGAGCGGATCGGGTTGAAGGTCGGTAGGGCAATCAGGTTTGGGACGACTGGATAAATAGGCAGAATAAAGCAACACCGTGCCAAAAATAACAGCAATGATAGAGGTCGAAAGTTTCGCGGCTAAGAAAGCCCCGATTAGTGCGCCAAAGGTCGTTGCAACTTCCAGAAACATGCCAATGCGGATATTCGTAAAGCCTTCCTTGACGTAGGCTGCGGCTGCACCGGAAGAGGTGGCAATTACAGACACCAGAGAAGCACCGATCGCATAGCGAATATCTACCCCAAACAATAAGGTCAACACAGGGACTAATACCGTGCCGCCGCCCAATCCTGTCAAGGCTCCTAGGAAACCAGCCAGCCCTGAACTCAATCCAATCACGAACGTGAATTCTAAAATGTTCACAGCGGCTCTGCTCCTATCTGCTACTCATCTCCACAATACTGCGGATGGGTTAAGACGATGGGTGATGAAAAAATTCTGTGGGCTTGGGATGCTCTACAGTTGCTGAGCGAATAGGCGGGCAACTCCATCCTCTAACGAAGTTTAAAAGAAGTTGAGCTACCCCCCTTGACTCTCCAGCGTAGTGGAGACTCCAAGATAGAACCAGTTGCTCAGAGAGAATTTAATGATGACACTTGCATTCACGATTCCCAACATGGCTTGCTCTGCTTGTGGAGACACGATTACCCGAGCCATTCAAGCCGTTGATCCGGCTGCTACAGTGCAGGCTGATCCGCAAACCAAGCAGGTCAACGTTGACACCCAAGCTTCTGCCGCTGCCATTCAGCAAGCGATTAGCGATGCGGGTTATAGGGTTGCATAGGAGTAGAACCATGGAAAATATCACACTTAAACTGCGAGGCATGAGTTGTGCCTCATGTGCCAGCAATATTGAAGATGCCATTCGCTCCGTTCCAGGCATTGAAGCGTGTAGCGTGAATTTTGGCGTTGAACAAGCGGCGGTTACCTATGACCCCGGTAAAACAGACGTGACGGAAATTCAGCAGGCAGTAGATGCCGCAGGCTATTCGGCTCAGCCGATCCAAGATGACGTGCTGGCTCCAGAAGATGATGCAGAACGGCAGACCCGACAAGCAGAACATCGTCAGTTGACGCGTAGGGTTTGGGTAAGCGGCATTGCCAGTGCAATTTTGGTGATCGGTTCGCTGCCAGCAATGACTGGCTTACCCATTCCTTTCCTGCCCATGTGGCTGCATCATCCCTGGCTTCAGCTGGTTCTAACGGCTCCCGTCCTGTTTTGGGCAGGTCAATCCTTTTTTGTGAATGCTGGAAAAGCATTGAAGCGGCATACTGCCACCATGGATACATTGGTGGCAGTGGGGACGGGAACCGCTTACCTATATTCCCTCTGGCCCACTTTCTTTCCCCAGTGGTTCATTGCGCAAGGGCTAAGCCCCGATGTGTATTTTGAGGCAGCTTCGGTGATTATTGCCCTGCTGCTGCTGGGGCGGCTTTTGGAAAATCGAGCCAAGGGGCAAACCTCAGATGCAATTCGCAAACTGATGGGGTTGCAGGCTAAAACAGCCCGACTGATTCGCCACGGGCAAGAGGTCGATGTACCGATCGCTGAAGTGGTAGTGGGTGACATTATCCTGGTGCGTCCGGGGGAAAACATTCCGGTCGATGGAGAGATGATTGAAGGCTCTTCTACCCTGGATGAGTCCATGGTGACAGGCGAAAGTGTGCCGGTGAAGAAGCAACCGGGTGATGAAGTGATTGGCGCGACGCTCAACAAAACGGGCAGCTTTAAGTTTCGGGCAACGCGAGTAGGTAAGGATACGTTCTTGGCGCAAATCGTCAAGCTGGTGCAGCAAGCTCAAGGCTCAAAAGCACCGATTCAACGCTTAGCAGACCAGGTGACTCGCTGGTTTGTGCCAGCAGTGATTGCGATCGCCATCCTCACCTTCATTGTTTGGTTCAACATCATGGGTAATGTGACCATGGCGTTGATTACAACGGTGGGCGTACTGATTATCGCTTGTCCTTGTGCATTGGGTCTTGCCACACCGACCTCAATCATGGTGGGTACGGGGAAAGGGGCAGAGAACGGGATTTTGATTAAAGGGGCGGAGAGTCTAGAGCTGGCACATCGGTTACAAGCGATCGTGCTCGATAAAACCGGCACGATTACGCAAGGCAAACCAACGGTGACAGACTACCTGACGGTCAAAGGTACAGCCAACGGTAATGAACTCAACCTGTTGCGGTTAGCTGGTTCAATCGAACGAAATTCTGAACATCCTTTAGCGGAAGCGGTGGTGCAATATGCCCAAACGCAAGGAGCAGAGTTGACGAGTTCACAAGAGTTCGAGGCGATTGCTGGCAGCGGTGTCCAAGGTTTTGTAGAGGGTCGATGGATTCAAATCGGCACCCAGCGTTGGATGAACGAATTAGGGATTGCCACCAGCGGCTTACAAAACCAATGGGAAAAGCTGGAATATCTGGGTAAAACCGTCATTTGGATCGCAGTGGATGGCGTAGTGGAAGCCATTATCGGGATTACCGATGCAGTGAAACCTTCTTCTACCAGCGCCATTCGGACGTTACAAAAGATGGGACTAGAAGTGGTGATGCTCACGGGTGATAATCAACGCACGGCGAATGTGATTGCTCGGGAAGTCGGAATTCAGCGCGTCTTTGCTGAAGTGCGCCCCGATCAAAAATCGGCAACCATTGAAACTCTCCAGTCAGAAGGCAAAGTAGTGGCAATGGTGGGAGATGGCATTAATGATGCTCCCGCGCTGGCTCAAGCTGATGTCGGAATTGCCATTGGCACCGGTACCGATGTAGCGATCGCCGCTAGCGATATCACTCTGATCTCCGGTGATTTGCAAGGGATTGTTACTGCCATCCAACTCAGTCGCGCTACCATTCGCAATATTCGACAAAACCTGTTCTTTGCCTTCATCTACAATGTGGCCGGCATCCCGATCGCCGCTGGTATTCTCTATCCCATCTTTGGCTGGCTGCTGAGCCCCATTATTGCCGGTGCTGCCATGGCATTTAGCTCAGTTTCCGTTGTCACCAATGCCTTACGCCTACGTAACTTTCAGCCTAAGTCGCTCAGCTAATCTATCTTGAGGGCAACATACAGCCATGCTTCAACACATGACATTTTGGACAACATTAGCAGGATTTGGATTCCTGCTAGGGGTCCTTTCAGGCACGATCTCAGCAGCAATGATATAGGAGGTGAGCAGATGATCAATAGAGAGACAATGGTTGGTAGTCTTGCCAGTCTGAGTATTTTATGGGGAATGACATCGGGCGGAGCAACTGCACAGATGTCGGATGAGACGATGCAGCATGCCACCCCACAGACAGGACAGTTCCACCGGATTGAGCAACCGGTATGGGTCAAAGGGGCTGTGACAGCCGGTGGCTTCGGCTTAATCGGACTGGAGTTATGGTGGTTCCTGCTCAGCAAACCGAAATCACGTCAAGCGACAACGGCGGCAGGCATTCAAGAGGTAACAGTGACGGTAGATGGTGGTTATGAACCGAGTCAAATTGTGGTGCAAGTAGGGCAACCTGTGCGGTTAAATTTCGATCGCAAAGATCCCAGCAGTTGCTTGGAAGAGGTCCGTTTCCCCGATTTTCAGATTGCTCAAGCACTGCCCCTGAATCAAATTACAGCGATCGAGTTCACACCGGATCAACCGGGTCGATATGAGTTTACCTGTGGGATGAATATGTTTCGAGGTGTAGTGGAGGTGCAGGCTGCTGGTCAAGCAACCGAGGCGGTTACCGCCCCTGGGCTGCCGCTTCCCCCTCCGACTCATGAAGCTCACCAC
>DATNOY010000174.1:0-6924 GCA_036703495.1 Coleofasciculaceae cyanobacterium | reverse complement strand
GAAGCCTGATTCGCGGGCGAATCGCTGGGCCCCCATGCCATAGATCACACCGAAGTTAATGACCTTAGCTAGGCGACGTTCTTCGGACGTAATGTCTGATTTTTCAAACAGCAGACGGGCTGTTAAGGCGTGAACATCCTCATTGTTGCGGTAGGTTTCTAGCAGCACAGGTTCCTGACTCAGGTGAGCCAGAATCCGCAGCTCAATTTGAGAATAGTCGGCGGCTACCATTAACCAGCCCGGTTCTGGAATAAAGGCCGCCCGGATTTGGCGACTGAACGCGGTACGAATTGGGATATTTTGCAGGTTGGGATTGGAGGAAGACAACCGACCTGTGGCGGTGATGGCCTGGTTGAAATCAGTATGGACGCGATGGCTGTCCGGACGGGCCAGCAGGGGTAAGGCATCCACATAGGTAGACTTCAGTTTGGAAAGAGTGCGGTATTCAACGATCGCATCCACCACCGGATGTTCCCCTTGCAGTTTCTCCAGGGTGGCGGCATCGGTGGAGTAGCCAGTCTTCATCTTGCGAGACTTTTTGCGATCGAGTCCCAAGGTTTCAAACAGCAGCTCTGCCAGCTGCTTGGGTGACCCCAGGTTGAAGGTCTGCCCGGCGGCAGCGTAAGCCTGTTGCGCAATGGCATCCAAATCTTTCTCTAATCGTTTAGAGAACTCCTGCAGATAGGCAATATCGATGCGAATGCCCTGGTACTCCATTTCGGCCAGCACTGGCTCTACGGGCTGTTCTACCTCTAACAACAGGCGATACAGGTCAGGAAATTGCTGGAGTTGCGATCGCAGCTGCGGCACCAGTTGAAACACGACATAAACATCCATGCCGCAGTATTGGGCCACTTGCGGGATGTCGATGTCAGCAATATCTTGACCCTTAGAAACCAGATCGGTGTAGCTCTGAGATTTAAGGCTGAGATGCTTCAGTCCCAGGTCGCTGAGGTTGTGCTTACTCTCCGGATCTAGCACATAGCTGGCCAGCATCGTGTCAAACACCACACCCTGCAGCTCAATCCCTTGACAGCGCAAGATCAGGCGATCGAACTTAGCATTTTGCAGGGCTTTAGGATAATCAGCGCTTTCCAGAATCGGGCGCAAGGACTCTAGCACCAGCGCCTGATCTAAGTTGCCCCCCGCTCGATGTCCAGTTGGAATGTAGGCAACCTGATCCGGGGCATCTCCCCAACAGCAGCCAATGCCGACTAGATCGGCATCTCGCGGATCAAGGGCCGTGGTTTCGGTATCCCAGGCGATCGGTAAATTAGCATCCCGATAAGTCTGCAACTGCTCGACTAAGGCTGTCAGCTTGGCGGGAGTATCAATAATTTGCGGGGCGATCGGTGCGGTCGTTAGCTGCTGGCTTTCTGCAGTATCCTCCGCACTAAAGAACCAGGTGTCCTCATCAAAAAAGGAGCGAACGGCGGGACGAGCCGGCTCAGGCTGCGGCTCGGCGGCATATTCTGGCGCGTTTCCCCCCAGGATGTGCTGAATTTTGTTGATTTGCCGCTGAAATTGACGCAGCTCCAGTTTTTCTAAAAGCGGTTCCAAAGCAGGCGCATCAAACCCCTGCAACTTGCAGTCTTCCAGGCTAATGCTGAGGGGCGCATCCAGGTGAATTTGCGCCATATATTGAGAATGGAGCGCCGCTTCTCGTCCGTCTTCTAACTTCTTTTTAGTGGCCCCTTTAATTTCATCCAGCGAAGCATAGACCTGCTCCAAGGAGCCGTAGGTGTTGAGCAGCTGCACCGCCGTTTTGTCGCCAATGCCTCTCACACCAGGAATATTGTCGGAACTGTCGCCGCAGAGAGCTTTATAGTCCACGATTTGGGCAGGCAAAATCCCCATCTTGTCTTTCACCTGCTGGATGCCAAACTCCTTGGGGGGCGGTGTGCCTTTGCCAAAAGCATTGCTGAGGTAAAGGATTTTGATACGCTCTTCAGGATCAATCATCTGAAAGAGGTCGCGATCGCCTGACAAGATTTTCACCTGGAACCCGGCTTGGCTAGCGCGCCTTGCCAGCGTCCCAATAATGTCATCCGCTTCATACCCTGGAGCCGTCAGCACCGGCACATTGAGCGCCTGCAGCAATTCCTGGAGATTGCGGATATCTGGAATAAAGTCTTCAGGTGTTTCGGGTCTGCCGGCTTTATAGGTTTCGTCGGCTTCATGCCGAAAGGTGGGGTCGCCTAGGTCAAAGGCGATCGCCACATAGTCTGGCTTTTCTGCTTCCAGAGTATCCAGCAATGACTTCAGAAAGCCGTAGGAGACGCTAGTCGGAATGCCGGTAGAGGTGCGCAATCCTCCATCCCGTCCCTTTGCATGGGCAAAATACGAACGAAAGGCCAGGGAATGCCCATCGATCAACAGAATTTTGGAGGAAGGTGGGATGGAGGACATAGTGCTGATGCTCAGAACCAAACTGACAATAAGCCGAATCGTGAATAAGCCTATCTTATCTACAGAAAGTTGACAAAATAGAACATCTGTTCTTATTGTACAAATTGGCTTGCAAAGCGCCCAATTTTGGATCTACAGCGCTTTGCGCTTGATTCGGTGCGGGTTATTTTTTAGCAGGTGTGCGGAGTGCGGCTGTTCAAAAATCACTGTTCAAAAATCACTGTGGCTGATGCAATTGAAAATTGCTATGAGTTCCTAAATCAACCGGCTGGCATTTCAGGATTTGCTAGCTGCTTCTCGTTGCACCGGCTAGTTAGACACAAAATCGCTGCGCACCCAGCCCGTCCCACCCGACTCCAACCGCACGCTGTACCAGGTATAGCCGTCATCGCCTTGCACCTTATCGGTGACTTGAATGCGATCGCCCACAGAACCCGTTAATCGGACATCAGCGGAGGTGCTGGCACTCGATCGGACATTAATGACCGAACCCGGTTCGCTGGCAGTCAACACGCCGGAGCGAGCAATAGAACTCCCTGAGGAAGTAGCCCCCGTACTCAGATCGCTGGGGCTGGAAGAACTGGCTGCTGCTGAACCAGTCGATGCGGTGGCCACCCGATCCCGATTCGAACCATCTGATGTAGCCGAGGCGGTGGCACTGGCAGCATCTTGGCTAACAAAATCGCCCCGCACCCAGCCTTTCTCGCCCGACTCCAACCGCACGCTATACCAGGTATAGCCGTCTTCTCCTTGAGTCGTGTCAATGATCTGAATGCGATCGCCACCATAGCCCACATGCGCAATCGATGCCGTTGTGCTGGCGCGATCGCGAACATTGATCGGCGCGCCCGCTTCGCTAGAAGTCAAAACAGCGGCTTTATGGGATGAATCAGAGCTAGACGCCGAGGCGGCAGGGGAGGGCGTCGCTTGAGTGCCCGCTTGAACCCTTGCTTGAGCACCAGTAACTTGGGCATCGAGCGAAGCGCGAGAAATTCCTACAGGTTCCACTTCGCCGCCAACCGCCGCCGCAAATCGTTGAGCTTTGCCTGCACTGGTGAAGCTAGCCACTTGAACAGAGGGAACCCCCGTTTTATCGCGAATCACGCTGACAGCGTCTTTGCAATATCTACTGCGGATTTGAGCAATGTCGCCCTTATCAATGTAAACCGGGTACCAGGTTTCACTGGGTGAGCTGGCCTGATCGCCACAAGAGGTTTGAGGAAAGCTGAATTCACTAGAGGTCGATGAAGCCACCGTCGCTGGCGAGATGGTGGCTGACGCGCTAGGGCTGACTGCCGACGAACTCGCATCCTGCGGAGAAAGATCTGCCACACTGCAACCGGACAAGGTTGCAACCCCTAATGCAGCAGCAATGTATGCCCCTTTGAGCAAGCGATACGGGTTATGAGATGGATTATCCGAACTGCGGGCGGTCATTTCTTTCGTTTCCATAGCAGCAGCCTTCACCGATGGCTAATACAGGGGGCAATATAACACCAAAAAGTTGAGGCGAACGCTATCCTTAGAGACTTATTTGCACTATATTGCAAATTTAACGCTGCTTATAGTGCCTCTCAGGAGTTCGTCACGGATTGAGGTTTGTAGCGATTTAGAATAACGCAGATTTTGGCAAATGCGATCGCTCTCGACAAATTTTTAGGTCAATTTTTGAGGTTGAGTTTTGAGGTCAAGCAGGGTTGACCCAGCGTTCAAATCCAAGGCTCATCATCGTCATCTTCCCAAGCATCCTCTAATCCGGCTGACGGCGTCTTGGCAGAATCAGGGGAATTGGCATGTTCTTTGAATTTTTCTTTAGATTTTTCTGATGCTTCGGCAGGCGGTTTAGGCGCAGACTCAGACAAATCCTCTGTTACAGATGTTACAGATGTTACAGATTCAAAGATTTCTTCCGCCTGTATCGTTAGCGTCTGCAGACCTTCATCAACCTGTTTGCGAATCCCTTGCGATCGCTCTTTAACTTGGTCAGCCAGGGTACGCGTCTCTTCCTTGACATCTTTGAGCTGCTCATTCAGCTGTTCATTAAAAGCCTGGGCTGTTTCCTTGGCTTTTTGAGAAAAAATCTGGGCCCGTTCTTTGGCTTGCTCTGTGAAACTTTGCAACCGCTCTCGGGCTTGTTCAGTCACCGACTCTGCTCGTTCAGCCAGTGAGCGCAACTCTTGGGTAGCCTCTTGCTGAATTGATTCTTTGACTTTGGTAAACTTTTGCGGCAGTCCTTCGCTGTAAAGGCTGAAGTGAGTTGCGGCCGACTCTTTAACCAAAACTCGCTTTTTGCCGAAGCTGCTAATCTCAGCGGTTGGCAATTGATAAACTTGCCCGATCGCCCCTGCCCAGCCACTAGAGACAAATAAATAATCTGTAATAATTCCCGTTTGTAAGTTAAACAAGCAATCTGTGATCTTGCCAATTTGATTGCCTTCATCACTCCAGATCTCTCGCTGGATCAGGGATTCCAGCTGCTGAACCTTGCTGGCTTCCGTGGGTTGAGGCGAAGCATGAGTCAAAACACCGCTGGCTCCAACAGCTGTGATTTGATCTAGCTTGAATGCAAATTTTTTATTGCCCAAGAAGCCAGATTTGCAAATAAATCCCAGGACACGATGGGCGGGCGGGTACATCCAAAGGGTTTCTACTCGTCCTAACTCTTCTAGGGTTTGGCGATCGAGCACTAACTGATTGAGTAAGTCACTCTGTCGGACAATCTCTGTTTGAGCCGTCATATCGTTCAGGGGCGCAAGGAATATATCTTCAGCATAACGATGGGGAGCGATCGCGTCTCACCTAGGCAAATCTTCAATGGAGAAAATTTGATAGACAAAATTGAAGCAGGCAAGCCGAGCGACGACTGGGCAACTTGTTGGCAACTTTGCCAAATCTCTACCTTGAAGGCAAGACTCTTTACCCTAGCCTCATGGTGTTTCTCCTGAATAGCCCCTGATTTCCCAGGATAAAGGAGTGGTAGATGCACCCTGATAGAATTCCCCAGCCACAAGCTGGGGATTTTTTTTTGAGCGTCCTGCCAGGGCGTACAATGAAGTCCTTCTATGCTTTTTTCAACAGGTTGACTTAGGCTGACTTAGACCACAGTCAGTACAATAGTCCGTAACTGAGTTTGGAGCAGAATTCGGAAACTCCAGCAGGCCAACTTGTATCTATGTCCTTGTACGACTCCTGCGCTAGTTGTTCATGACTTCCCCCTCAAATCCGCCGCCAACCCCCAATCCACCGCCCAATCCCTCAACCCCTCCCAAAACGTTTTTGAGGGCAATTACGCAAGCGGTGCAAACCATCCAAGCTAAGGTCAACTTTTCCCAGCTTGCCCTTAAGCCGAATGCCAAAGTACCAGAGCTATGGGTACAGGATGCCGACTCCGATAAGGCGGAAATTTATCCGCTATTAGGAGAACACTATTTGTTAGGACGCAGTTCCAAGTCCTGCGATATCGTGGTGCGCAATCCGGTCGTCAGCCAGGTACACCTGTCTTTGACTCGCGACAAGCGGCAATCCCATGAGCCGTTTGTGATGAAGGACGAAAACTCCACAAACGGCATCTATCGCGGCAAACGTCGTATGGCAAAAGTCACGCTCCACCATGGGGATGTGCTGACGCTGGGGCCACCGGAACTGGCGGCCGCCGTGCGGGTTCAGTATCACAATCCGCCTCCGGTCTATGTTAAGGCGGTAAAGTATGGGTTATATGGCTTTACTGGATTAACCGCTCTGGCAGTAGCCTGGGTGGGGTTTGAGTGGCAAAAATTTGGCGTGCGTCCGCTGCCGGCATCGGTGCAAGGCCCGGTTGTGGTTTATGCTCGTGATGGTGAAACGCCCCTACGACCTATCGAAACTCGGGCTCACCTAGAAAATAAGCAGCTTTCAGACTTTTCTCCTTTTCTGCCCAAGGCCGTCATTGCTTCAGAAGATTCTCGCTATTACTGGCATTTTGGTGTTGATCCGATTGGGATCACTCGGGCTGTGGTCACTAATGTTAAGGGTGGCGAAATCCGTGAAGGAGCCAGCACCATCACTCAACAGCTTGCCCGCAGCATTTTCCGAGACTTTGTCGGCACAGAAGATTCTGCCGATCGCAAAATCCGCGAGGCTATGGTCGCCCTCAAGCTGGAGACCATGTACAGCAAAGACTTCCTGATGCTGACCTACCTCAATCGGGTTTATTTAGGCAGCGGCAACTATGGGTTTGAAGACGCTGCTCAATTTTACTTTGGCAAGTCCGCTAAAGAGTTGAACCTTTCAGAAGCAGCGACACTGGTGGGTATCCTGCCTGCACCCAATCGCTTTAACCCTGTGCGAGACTATCAGACTGCTGTAGAGCTGCGCGATCGCGTCATTAACCGCATGGCCACCCAAGGAACCATTAGTCCGGAAGAGGCGCAACGAGCCAGGCGATCGCGGATTGAAATTAATCCAGCCGCCATTAAAGAGTTAGAGAGTACGATCGCACCCTACTTTTATGGGCAAGTGTTTCAAGATCTGGAAACC
>DATNOY010000173.1:0-7059 GCA_036703495.1 Coleofasciculaceae cyanobacterium | reverse complement strand
TGACCAAATACAGCTTGATCAGCATTGGTACGCTGATTGTCCTACAGATTTGGGGATTAGATATCAGTTCACTCACCATTTTGGTCAGCGCCTTGGGTGTGGGCATTGGCTTTGGGTTACAAGACATTGCTAAAAACTTTGGCAGTGGTCTAGTCTTGATTCTGGAGCGTCCTATTCAGGTTGGAGATTTTGTTGAAATTGGCAGCTTTAAAGGTACAGTCGAACGGATTGGCGGACGTAGTACTGAAATCCGCACGCTTGATCATGTGTCGATCATCGTTCCCAACTCTCGCTTCTTATCAGAAGAAGTGATCAACTGGAGTCATCACAATCCAGTGTCTCGGCTGCATTTACCCGTTGGTGTTGCTTATCATAGCGATCCTCAAATAGTACGCACTGTCCTTCTGGAGGCTGCCCAAAGCCACACTGACGTGCTTCAGAGTCCTCTACCCCAAGTGTTTTTTACCGGCTTTGGCGACAGTGCGCTCAACTTTGATTTGTTGGTCTGGACAACTCAACCCAGCCGCCAGTTTATCTTAAAGAGCGATTTATATTTTCGCATTTTTGAACTCTTGCAAGAGCGCCAAATCGAAGTTCCCTTCCCCCAACGAGATCTACATTTGCGTTCAGGCATACTTAGCCTCTCACCTCAAACAGAAGCATTGCTCACACAGCAATCAAAGTACCCTCTTAATGGAGATAGTTCTAGCCTTCGATCGAACGATCCACTAATTTGATCCCAGTTCCAGGTTGTTTAAGTGATTGCCTCATCTAGCTCCTATCATCTGTAGTTACTTTCCCTAGATCTGGGCGTATCTATTTAGCCGCTATTTTTAACGCGATGAGAGTACTGAAATAATGACACATAACCACAGTCACGGGCACGAACACAGCACTGGTAACTATAACCACGCCTTCGCGATTGGCATTGCGCTCAACCTGAGTTTCGTCGTCGTTGAGGCAACGTATGGCATTTTGGCTCATTCCGTTGCGTTGCTTGCCGATGCGGGGCACAACTCCAGCGATGTCCTGAGTCTGGTACTTGCCTGGGGAGCCAGCGTGTTGTCTCGTCGTCAGCCAACCCGTCACTACACCTACGGGCTGCGCGGCTCCTCGATTCTCGTCTCGCTCCTCAATGCCATCCTCTTGCTGCTAGCAATGGGGGCGATCGCCTGGGAAGCCCTGCAGCGGTTTGGTCATGGTGAACCGATCGCGGGTAGCACGGTGATTGGCGTGGCGATCGTCGGCATCATCATTAACACCATCACCGCTCTGTTGTTTATGTCAGGGCGACGCAACGATTTGAACTTGCGCGGTGCCTTTCTGCACATGGCAGCGGATGCAGGAGTCTCTGCGGGGGTCGTTTTAGCTGGCATGGCGATCGTTTTCACAGGCTGGCAATGGATTGATTCAGTCGTCAGCTTGATTATTGTGGCGGTGGTCGTGGTCGGCACCTGGCAATTGTTGAAAGACTCGGTCAAGTTAGCGCTTAATGCTGTACCAGAGGGAGTCGAACCGCTGGCTGTCCGCACTTACCTGGCTGAACGTCCAGGCGTGGCTCAAGTCCACGATCTGCACATTTGGGGCATGAGTACCACTGAGACAGCGTTGACAGCCCATCTAGTCATACCCTCAGGTCATCCGGGTGATGCGTTTCTCGCTCAAACCTGCAAGGAACTGCATGACTATTTCGGGATTGAACACGCCACGCTTCAAATCGAGTTGGGCGATGCGGCTGAAATTTGTGTTTTGGCTTCCGAGCAAAAAGTTTGAGGGTCGTTTACCTGAGAGAAGACGTTTAGCCTCTCATGCTCACTGTGGCGATGAGGTACATAAAAAGGGCTAGAAGACAATGCACACAAATACCTTACGGCTGTTTTAAAGCCTAAGCAATCCAGGTTTTGCGCGGTTGTATACGGCTCAAACCATTACTTTGTTAGGCGATGCCCATAGTCCTCTTCCATCCTTCTGGTGAGGAATAATTAAAATAGAGATTATGTTCCTGTTGCCAATTTGCAGGGTATGGTTACGCCACGTGAAGCTCGTCCAACGCTCCGATTTGTCGATGAGTATTGTGAACTGTATGCCGACTTATTTTCCGAGGTGTGGAGCTTTGAAGCATTCAAATATCTGCATATCGGGATGAGATCTCAAACGCAAGACTTTGCCAGCCATTGCCAAAGCAGTGGAATTAAATAATGAACAAGGCTTGCACAACTTGTTAACGGAGTCTCCCTGATCAGTGAGCCGGTTGCGGCAACGTCGCTTAAATCTGCCGCTGGAATTGACTATAGTTTGTATGGGGAGAGCGATTGTAACTTTATTTTAACGCTGGTTTCGCTCAAGCTATCTGCTCCTGCGGCGCATCTTATTTAACTCTGCTTAAAGGATGGAAGAGGGATAAGGTGAATGGAAAAGATAGTCTGAAATAAAGCCCATCAGCAAATCGAATCAGCAACCGTTCTAGCAACACTCTGGATTGGATTAATCCTGGTAAGTGTTCTAGTCTTGCTTCAGGTTATACCATCGAAGTATGCGGTTGTGGATGTCTTTTTTGAAGCAATGCAGGAATTAGAAACCTGCCAAAATACGCACCCCATGAAGCTCCCCCCGTGACAACGGCATACAAGGTTTCAACTGAACCTGCAATCACATGAGAGAGTTCACCCAACCCAATTAAGGTGGTAATGATAATAATCACCCACAGCCGAGCCGATTCCGCTGTAGGCAGCAACCAGACCATGAGAGCAATTAGCCATCCCGCAAAAAGGCCTCGCAGCAATGTTACCCAAAAGCCTCCAGCGATCGCTCTCATGCCAATGTCTGTAAAAGCCGCTTTCGCTTCTGGTGAGAATACGTCGGTGTGCCCTACAATCTAGGCAAAGATGAACGTGCCCAGCAAATTACTCAACAGTACAATACCCCATAGTCGAGAGACTTTTATCCAGGTGCGACGACCCCAGTGAGCTAATAAAGGCAAAATAGCAAAATGCACAAGTCAGTTGATATTTAATTGTTGAAGCTGCTCAGATTGCGTTGAAGTTAATGCACTGAAAAATGAAATTAGGATGAAAGCCAGATAGTATCTAAGCTTAGACATTTTTCTATTACCTACGTGAGATGCGATCGCCTCTAGCTTCCTCTATGGTGAGCCGTATCTAATCGCGAATTTAGGAGATTATTATGGCTCATCAACAGCAACAATCGGTGTTGGATGCAGCGACCCATTGTGCCTATGAGTGTGAACACTGTGCTGATGCATGTTTGGGTAATATGCCAGAGTGCGCCCGCCTTTGCCGCGACTGCGCCCAAATCTGCTGGACTTCTGCCTCATTCATCAGCCGAGGCTCTCGCTTTATTCCTCAGATCGTGAAGTCTTGCATTGACATTTGCGAAGCCTGCGCCCAAGAGTGCGAGCAACATCAGAATGAACATTGCCAAAGCTGTGCCAAAGCCTGCCGTCAAGCTGCTACCGAGTATCGTAAAGTTGCCAACGTTGCAGCGATTGCTTAGCGCTAGTTCTTACCTATAGAGCAGGAGGAGCATGAACACTATTAATGTATTTGCTGATCCGATTGCAGGTATCGGTCATGCCCTTTGGATGGCGTTCACGGTAGTACTATAGCACTACCCTCTTCCCAATCGCGTGGTGAATGCGATGGGACAGGTTGCCAACATCGTTAAAAATGTTCTGCACCCGGGAGCTTAAGATGCACATTGGAAATTACTTGGGGCTGGTTCATGCCAGTGAGCAACAATTGGCAAAGGCTTTCAAACAAATTGCAGAGCATCACGGCGATGAACCGGATATCTATCAGACCTGTATGCTATTGTCCTCCTGGTCAGAAGCGCATGTCAAAGCCTTGCAGCCGTTTGTCGATCGCTACGCTGAAGAGAAAAGTGATGAGCCGGAACGGTTAAGCCAGTCATTGTTTGAAGAACCCCGATCGGGCAGTCTGGCGCTGCTGCGAGACTTGCATGACCTCTGGTTAATTGCTAATGAAGTGAATTTGTGTTGGGTCGTGATTTTGCAGGCGGCTAGAGCACTGCGAGATCTGGAGTTAGAAGCTCTCTGTCAACAACTGGATGATCAAACTCACCGACAACAGGCCTGGTTATTGACTCGTATCAAACAGGCAGCCCCTCAAATCCTCGTGGTTGCAGCTTAAATCTGAGATGCCTCCGACCAAACCCGCTTAAAGCGATCGCGGCTCTTGCCCAAACCCCTATCCTCTCAATGGGTCAGACCTGGTTTGGGCAGCGCTTGCCGCCGCACTCCGGATGATGATTGTAAGATTGATTGCTCACCCACTTTAGCTCTGTTGCACTGCCCATCCCCTCAAATCGATCGCATGCAGCGAGGATAATTCACAATATGAACTGAGCAGGGCGCATGGTGAACTACATGGTAACTAACACTGCCCAGAACTAGCCTATGCAAATCTAACGCCTCTTGACGACCGATGACAATCAAGTCCGACTCCCAAATTAAAGCAAAGTTACAAATGATTTGACCTGGATTCCCCAGATATTGAAAAAATTCCGTTTGAATTCCAGCCGTGAGAGATTGATTGGTATAGGTTATAAACGGATGCCTTACTAAGGTTAAATTGCTTTCGGACTTCGATAAGTAAGGTTTCAGGTCAGTCAAGTAAATCGGGTAATCTTGAGCCGTTTCTTCGTCAGGGGGAACCACATGCAGGAGTCTGAGATGAGCTGCCGTTGCTTTGGCGAGAGACAAAGCTTCCTCAAAAACAGATTTGCTCATCACAGAATTGTCTAGTGCTGCCAGAATTTTGTTTGGCATTAGAGTGCTCCTGTATGGTCTAGAGTCAGGGGCTTAGAGGAATTGTCGATTGTTTTAAACCCCGACTGTGTCTGCATTTGACCAAATTAACACTGCATTTGAAACACTGTCTGCATTGCTGGAATGTCCTCTGATACCCTTTGATACCAGAGGTTGTTCAAGGATGCTCAAGCATGATGATTTTCTAATCTCATCAGCGCTTGCATCTATTCATGCCAATTCAGAGTAGGCTGATTCAGAAGTGAGCGTGTCTTGTGAGTTTTGCAGCGAATGGGTCATCACCTCTGCTCCCTCTCCTTGGATGGTGAGTACGGAACAGGGTGCATGATGAAGGATATAGTTACTCACACTTCCTATCAGAAACTCAGTCCAGCCTGAGTGTCCTCGCCGACCACTCACAATCACATCGGCTCCCCAAGTTTCGGCGAACTCACAGATGCACCGCCCAGGATTACCAAAGACTTGACTAAATTCAGCCTGGACTCCAGCTGCTATTGCTTTATCGGTACGCGATCGCAACAGGGCTAAACTCTGATCGCTGAATGCCTGCCATTGTTCTTGGCGCAATTCTAAAATTTCATTGGTAATGGTGGGAGAGGATTCCAGGGTCAGTGGGAAAGCGTTGTCTGGGCTGCCCTCTTCATCATGCGAGAGGACATGCAGCAACATTAATCTAGCATCCATCACTTTAGCCAGGTCTATGGCCTCTTCTAACGTCTGGTCACTCAGCTCTGAGTTATCCATTGCTACTAAAATCTTGTTAAACATTAGGAGACTCCTTAATAGAGACGGAAGAAATTCTCTCAGTGTCAAACCTGAAATTAGAGGAAGTCCAGGTTTACGGCTTTCTGAAAGGCTTGCTCTATTGCCATACCCTGTTTTACATAAACGTATACGACTGCCAGTGTTGCAGAACGTAGCCCGTTATCACAATGCAAGACTAAAGGCTTAGGTAAACTATTAATTTGTTCAATAATCTGAAGTGCGATTTCAAGATTAATGGCTCTAGGCTGAGTAGGAATGTGGAAATATTGCAATCCAAGCAGTTTTGTATTTTGTTGTTCGTTGCTGGCGAATCCCATCTCATTTGGCGATCGCAGGTTCAGCACAGATTTATATCCCGCTTCAGTCATTTGCTGTAACTGGTCGGGGGTAATTTGACCGGCGATAGCAAGATCCTCATTAATTTTTTTAATCGCCTTCATTTTTTTACTTCTCAGATAGATACAACTACATGCTGAGTAAAGTTATTAATAATTTATGAAATTCTAAAAATCTAAATAAGCTGATAGCGTCCATCGACTGGCACTAACCCATTCACTATTTCTCATCGGCAGGATCTCCTTTAAAGGGTTGCACTCCCGTCGCTGGGTAGTCGTCTTGGGTAGGAGAAAATATTTTCAGGGCAGCATCTGAAATATATTCAAAGACTTGCTGAGAAGCTGCTTTAATTGATTGCAACAGTTGTCTCATTTTCGTGGAAGTAAACATCATCCCCTCCTTTTTATCGGTGTCCTCTTGCACAGGCAATCCTGACGCAGGCGATCGAGAGATTGGATAGAACCTATTCTTTAACCGGGCGATGATAAAATTTCCTGGAATTCAATTCTTGTTTCCAGGAAGACTCTAATTGCTGAATGGCATCAAAATCCCAACATTTCTCTAACCAAGAAACCTGATAATTTTGCTGAAATTTTAGAGGATCTAAAATAAATGGAGAAGTCGAGCTAAACAGTTTCTGATTGAAATAAGCCCATAGCGGAAATTTGATTTTCATTGGATCGCGTTGTGAGCGCATAGAGAGCAATCTCCGTCATTTAACTAAAATTTCACTAGCATTTAACTACTAGTATTTAATTAAGATATTTAACTAACACGTAAGTTCGTGAGCCTTGAGAAACATACAAAATCTTTAGAATGCCTCTATGCAGTAACTTTTATTCAGTAACTTTTATACAGCAACTTTTATGCAGTTACTTCCAAGAGGCTAAAGCACCCTTGCCAGGGACTGATTTCTCAAAATTGTCAGTCAACCTTGTTTTTCAACTCCATACTCAACTCCATACTCAGAGTAGAAAAAAAAATTGAGGAAGTTGTGAGGATATTGGTGTTGCAATCCCATAACTGTTATCAGTTACGTGAAGTTCAGGCGATTGTTTGTAGGGTGGGCACTGCCCCCTCAAGCCTTGTGATTCCTCCTCTAGGAAGATTGTGGGCAGCCCACCCTACTGAATACCGTTCCTAGGGGATCT
>DATNOY010000172.1:0-2246 GCA_036703495.1 Coleofasciculaceae cyanobacterium | reverse complement strand
CATCTCTTTGGCATCTCAGAACCGGTTATAAAAGCCATAAATACAGGGGTACTCCTCATAAAAGGACGCAAAGACAGTATCCGGCTGCCGAAACAAAAGCGTTCTAGATCTTCGATCGCATATTGGGCTTTTTGCACGATCCAAAGGGCTATCGGCTCGTTTGCTTGATAAAGATGCATAGAAAATCAGCATTAGCCGTAGAGCAGCTGCCCTCAATGGATCCGGCATCAAGTTTTTTGTCTAACAATCCCCTCAAGCTTTCGTAGAAGCGATCGCCAAACTCATTTCCCTATTGGGTGATGAGTGCCAAAAGTCGTCAAAGTGTCCCAGGAAAACGTTATTATCGATCGCAGCAACAGTATGGCAACAACAGATTGGGATGCGTTATGGGAGATTCAAAGCGTCGTAAAGAAACATTGGGCGAGCAGTACGGGCAAGAAGGGAACATCAACCGTTGGCTACCGATCAAAAAAAGCCAGGCTCAACAGTTTGTCACCTGGAGTACAAGAGGTGCCTGGATTGGCATAGGTGTCTTAGTTACCTACTGGATCACGGTTCGGTTTTTGGGTCCTGCTCTAGGCTGGTGGCAGGTTAATTAAGGAAATAGTTTACGTTTCGCGACAAAACTATAGGATCATATTAAAAATATGTATTAGACATTTTAAACCTTTGCAGATACTAATTTTGCGCGTTACGCTGGGAGTGTTAAACACTGCACTGCCCAGAATTTTTTGTTTGTCACGATAGATACTTTATTTATCAGAGCAGTTAGCTACTTTGGGTTGACTTACTCTTCTACCTTTAGAAAGGTTTTTTTCGGCCATAGGATATGGCATTTTGATTTTTATTTACGCCTTTTTTGTCAGTCAACATTTAGTCTCTAGCTATGCATTGAGGTTGAAATAGGGAATCTCAAAACTTATTTCAATTTTTTAATCCGGCTAAATGCTTAAGAAATTCTAAAAAGTTCTAAGATTGTGTTAAGTGTGGTGATAGGAGGTCAAGTATGTTTCTTAGACTTGCAGAACAACACCGCAGATTTGTTCAGGATCTTGTTATGGATCTTCAGGCTTTGGCAATCGTGCTGGAGCAACGAGGGTACTTAGCATCGTGCTACACCTGCGGCGGTCAAATGAATAGCGCATCGTTTATGGTCAGCTTAGGAGAGAATCACCTGATTCGCTTCTTGGTGTCTGACTACGGCATTACCTGGACGGAAATGCGCGACGATCGCGAATTGATGAAGCTAGAAGGCGCAGAAGCCATTAGTCAGCTTCAGGAGCTTGCCAATCTGGTTAAATTCCAGGTCAAGCCTTCCGAAGCCCGTCCTGCTTTGGTTTAAGTCCGACTGAATCAGCCTGACACCCTCAGCAGGGCGCTGAGGTGCACTCCCTAGCAATGCTTTAGTAAAGCAATTCACTGGCAAGGTTTTAGCCTCGCTAACACTTCTACGACTCTATCGATCGCCTGCTGCACTTCCCCAATCGGCTGGTCAAAATGATTTGCCAGAATGCTAAATGCTAGGGGGCTGTAGTGCGGCGGTTCTAGATACCCCGATAGGGCTGCTGCGCCGCTGATAAACCCGGTCTTCCCCTCAAGGTAATTCTGAACAGGACTGTCCTGAAATCGATGGCGTAGGGTGCCGCTGCTTCCTGCCACGGCAAGAGAGTTGCGATAGATGAGAGCATAGGGCGATCGCGCCATTGCTTGCAGCGTTTCCACAAACGCTGTAGGACTCACCAAATCATGACGAGATAGTCCTGAGCCATCCGCCAGCACGTAGCCGTTAGATGGGATGCCCAAACGGGTGAGGGTTGTTTGTAAAGCTTCAAGCCCTGACTCTAAGCTAGATCGATCAGGCGCAGCTTGTGTCGTTCCCAGCAACCGCAAAAGCGCTTCTGCATACAGGTTGTTGCTTTGTTGGTTGGTTTCCTTGAGCAGCTCAGCCAAAGGCGGAGACGTGATCCCGGCAATTTCCTCGGCTGCAGCCGGTAAAGCATCCGTTGCCAGCTTGACCTGATCCACCTGAATGCCAGCATCCCTCAAAACTTGCTGAAATCGTTTGGCGAAATACGCAGCAGGCTGAGGAACTGAGATCGATACCGGTTCTGGAGCAGATCCCACCCGCAACTGACCAGCAATCTGCAAAATCGGTCGCTCAAAATTTCGTCCCACTTGCAAAAACTCTGGCTCATCTCCGGCGACTGTTTGAGAGCGATTTTCGATCTGCCAATCCTGTCCTACCG
>DATNOY010000171.1:0-7118 GCA_036703495.1 Coleofasciculaceae cyanobacterium | reverse complement strand
AGCGATCGCCAACTACATGACCTTGCTGGGCTGGTCGCCACCGGAAGGCATGTCAGAAATTTTTTCGATGGCAGAAGCGGCTCAAAAGTTTGGCTTTGAGCGGGTGAACAAAGCCGGAGCCAAGTTTGACTGGGATAAGCTCAATTGGCTGAACAGCCAGTACTTACATGCGATGCCGATCGATCAGCTTACTGATTTGCTGATTCCTTACTGGCAGGCGGCCGGCTATGAGTTTGACCTTCAAGATCGGGCTTGGCTAGAGCAGCTGACGGCTTTACTAGCCGCTAGTTTGGTGCGTCTGGATGATGCCGTTGCCATGAGCAAATATCTATTTGTTGCTGACGTGGGCTTTACCGAAGAGGCGACGGTTCAGCTGAAGCAAGACAATGTGGCAACAGTACTCCAGGGCATTATTGCAGCCCTAGAAGCAACCCCAACGGTCACAGAAGCCAATGTTCAGGAGGTGATTCAGGCGGGTGTCAAAGCGGCGGGTGTCAAAAAAGGCGTGGCGATGCGATCGCTGCGAGCTGCCCTGACAGGCGATATGCATGGCCCTGACCTAGTACAGTCCTGGCTGTTGCTCAATCAACATCACCTTGACTTACCGCGACTGAAGCAGGCATTAGCGGTGAGTCTAGGGTGAAAGCCTCACTGGAACAGAACGCCCCAAAATTAGGTCATCTGCTGTGAATTGCTGTGAATCGTTGCACCATCCAGTTGCCATCTCATCTGATGCAGCGAGGCTTTTACAAACTAAGTTAGTCATATATGTCCATACAACTTCCAAAGTTGAGCTTAGGTATCAAGATTTCTCAAGCGCTAGTTTTAGGGATCGGGCTGGTGACAGGGTTGTTGGTTGATTTGCCCGCGATCGCCCAGAACCCCACCACGATTTTTGAAAATCCTACCCTGAGTCCCAATTTCACGCCCGATCCCACGATGGTGCGCGGGATCAGCGGCGGGGATGTGCCAGCCAGCCAAATTACCGGCAAGGCAGAAACAGCAACGGGCCCGTGCAACGGTTTTGTGGACACAGCGCCTGATCATACGATCGTCTTGACCCAGTACTTCAATTACTTGAGCCTGCAAGTGCAAAGCACAGATGATACAACCCTGGTAATTCGGGGACCTGGCGGAACCTGGTGCAATGATGATTATTCTGGAAAAAATCCGGGTATTGCCGGCAAGTGGCTTTCTGGCACCTACCAAATTTGGGTAGGGTCGTACCAAAAAGACAAATATTTTCCTTACGTGATGCGGATTACTGAACTGCAACAGTAGAGCCGGACTCAAGGATCAGACGCTTTATCGCCATTCTCAATTGCGTGTAGTCCTAAAGATTATTTGAAAGCCTCGCGGAGCGAGGCTTTCAAATAATCTGGTTTTAGCCGAGTACGAACCGCTGTAGTACCCGCTAGAGATGGCGCTGCGGCTAAAAATCCTCTAGCAGCGGAGCTAGGCGATTTAGCAGCGGATCAATCTCCTCAACTTTGGGTTGCTCAACCCTGGGTGCCTGCGCTTTAGGCAGAGGTTCGGGGGACAGTTCTGCTGCCTCAGGGGTTTCCAGGCGCGCCAGCCGATCGGTAAGGTGGCGAACCTGCTGTTCCAGAAATTCTTTCCGTTCTAGAGATTCCAGGCGATCGCTCAACTCCCGCATCTGTTGCTCCAACCGCCGCAGCGCATAGCGCTGCCGCGCCTCTTCTTTGCCCTCCAGGCGGGCCACCTGCATTTGCAGGTCTAGGATCTGCTGTTGCAGTGGAGGGGCAGGCAGCGGCTCAGCCAGATTGAGCCACTGCTGCAGGGCTTGCTTACACAGGTCGCTAAAGCTGAGGGATTGGGACTCTAGGGCTTGGTCTACTGCCTGCAGCAAAGCTTGGTCGGACTCCGTGGCGGCAAATTTGACCATGCGGCTGGACTTCTCTTTGCGATCGCCCCCCCGCGCCGGCCCCGTTTGTGACGATTCCATGGCTTATCCTTGCGCTGCCGCCAGTTTGTTGATCATAGCGACAAGCTGCGCCTCGCCGTAGATATATTGACCTAGTGCATTTGCCTGCCGCGACGGTTTAGCCAGATGCCCCTTGAGGCGGGCTTCTCGCAGCAGCGGTCGAAAATCATTCCAGAAAAATTCGCCGCCGCCGCCGCTAACAATCACATCAGTCACCCGTTCTGGTAGCCAATTAATCAGGCGATCGCTAAGTTCTCGGGCAAAGCTTTTTCTGAGGCTGGGCAAAATGTCATCCAGGTTGGTGGGTTTGGTTTCGCCACGGGGGCGATAGAAGCGCTCGCCTTCCGGACGGTGCACCACTTCAATCAGGGACAGAGATTGGCTATCAGCGCCCTGAATTTGGGCTGCCACCTGCTCATAGAACTGGCTCATGGCAAAAGGTTCGCTCTTGGATGCGCCTCGGGCAAACCGAAAGCGATCGACCATCAAAAAGTCGGTGGTTTGATGCCCGATATCGACAACGGCGACCGAAAGATTAGGAAAATCGGCTCCAGAGGCTTTTTTATCTTGAGCTTCGCACCAGATTAAGCTGCCAAATCCTTCTGGCATCACCCAAATATTTTTGATATCAACGGCGACAAAATCACCGCGGTAGCTCATGACATGGGGCGATCGCACCAGGCTGATAATCTGCTCTTTCTCGCGATCAAACTGCTCTTGGGAGTAATAGGGTAAACCAACTACCACAGAAATTTCGCCCCTCAGCCCAAAGTAGCCGACGCAAGACAGCACCTTAACGAGTGCGTCTTCGACCTTGGACTGCCCCACCCCTAAATTTGCACCAAAGTCTGCGGCCAGCTGACCAATGGCAAAGCCACGCCCCTGGAACTCTAGCCAAATGTCTACCAAGGGGTCGGTAGATTGGGACTCAAATCCGCCCCGTCGGACTTGCTCTACAGTCAGGTGGGCGACGTTTGCCGGAATCAGCACCACTTTGCCTGGATCGCGGCTAGCGCAGGCTTTAGTAGAAGTGCGCCCCAAATCAACGCTGAGGACAGTCATTGAAGGAGTGGCGGAGAATGAGGGAACAGCGGAGGATTTGCTAGCCATGTTCTTATAGCCTCTTAATTTACGGATAAAAATAACTGTGCCAATCTGGGAAACCTTCTGGGAAACCTTCTGGGAAACCTACAGATTAAAACCTGTGGCTATGCCTGTAAAGTTGGGCTGTGTCAGAGCCGAGATGGAAAAGTATCCCGTCTTCTGCGTTTGCCTTCGATCTTCCACAGCGGGGGACTTTTGGATAGCCTGTGCCCGTTTCATACGCTCTCCCTTTCATGCACTCTCCCTTTCACACACTCCAAGATCTACACCTCCCTATTCAACGCGATCGCTCAATACCGCTCAAGGCTCCAGATGGCTCAAGATTGAGGGAGTTATCTAATGCGATCGCTCCAGGTCAGATTTGATTTTGCCAAATCTTGATCAATACACCTGTGTTTTACCACACGATCGTGGCAACTAGTACATTTGTTCACTATTTTTAGGCAGTTCTCAGAATTCTGAGAGCCGTTGATTCGGATAAATAACTTCAGAAAGCAATGAGAAAGCAATAAGAAAGCAATGAGTCGCAACATAAAGCGATGCTTTTCCCAGATTATTTGTCGATCGCCATCGCCGGATTTAGGATAGCGATCGACAAATAATCTGGATTTAGATGAGGTTAGTCGGAGATGAGTTGTCCGAAGTTCCAAAATTAAGTTAAATTTAGTTAAGATTCGTTCTCAGTTTAATGAGTGCTTGCAGGTGTTTATGCGGGTGCGTAGCCCGGTCTGGAAGTGCTGCATACCCTTTAATCTGAGTTGATTAGGTTGATATTAAAGACTTATGTGTGGCGCATTTTGCGTCTGTTTATGAGCTGAGATAAGACCGCTGTTGGGGTTTGTATCCCTTCTTTTTGAATAGATACTACCGTTTAAGGTTTCGCTACTGTATTTGGTTTTAGGGGCGAATTGAGCTATGAAACTTTCCTGGAGAGTTGTTCTTCTCTGGACATTGCCACTCTTGGTGATTGGCTTCTTTATCTGGCAAGGCGCGTTTTCTAGTTCCCCAGTCAACATGGGCAACAATACCGCCAGTACACGTATGACTTATGGGCGTTTTCTAGACTATCTTGACCAGGGTCGCATCGTCAGCGTGGATCTGTTTGAAAGTGGACGCACGGCGATTGTTGAAGCCAAAGACCCAGAGTTGGATAACCGGGTACAGCGCTTGCGAGTTGACCTGCCCGGAAATTCTCCTGAGTTAGTGACGAGGCTACGGAAAGACAACGTCAGCTTTGATGTGCATCCCCCCCGGAATGACAGCGCCATTTGGGGACTGCTGGGTAATTTAATCTTCCCGGTGCTTTTAATTGGCGGGTTGTTTTTCTTGTTCCGGCGTTCTAGCAATGTTCCGGGTGGCCCAGGGCAAGCCATGAATTTCGGCAAGTCTAAGGCTCGTTTTATGATGGAAGCCAAGACCGGCGTCATGTTCGACGATGTGGCTGGCGTTGAAGAGGCTAAAGAAGACCTGCAGGAAGTCGTCACTTTCCTGAAGAAGCCAGAACGCTTTACAGCCGTGGGTGCCAAGATTCCTAAGGGTGTCTTGCTAGTCGGGCCGCCGGGAACTGGCAAAACCTTGCTGGCCAAGGCGATCGCGGGTGAAGCGGGCGTTCCTTTCTTCAGCATTTCGGGGTCTGAGTTCGTCGAAATGTTTGTGGGGGTTGGTGCCTCTCGGGTGCGAGATCTGTTCAAGAAAGCCAAAGAAAACGCGCCCTGTATCATCTTCATTGATGAGATTGACGCAGTCGGTCGGCAGCGGGGTGCTGGGATTGGCGGCGGCAACGATGAGCGCGAGCAAACCCTTAACCAACTGCTGACCGAAATGGACGGCTTTGAGGGCAATACGGGCATCATCATCATTGCGGCAACCAACCGTCCAGATGTGTTGGATTCAGCCTTGCTGCGTCCGGGCCGGTTCGATCGCCAGGTGGAAGTGGATGCTCCCGATCTCAAAGGTCGTTTAGCGGTGCTGCAAGTTCATGCCCGCAACAAGAAGCTGGCTCCAGAAGTTTCTCTGGAAACGATCGCTCGGCGCACGCCAGGTTTCACAGGTGCAGATTTAGCCAATTTGCTCAACGAGGCAGCTATTCTTACGGCTCGTCGCCGCAAAGAGGCGACCACGATGTTAGAAATCGATGATGCGGTTGACCGGGTTGTGGCCGGTATGGAAGGCACGCCGCTCGTTGATAGCAAGAGTAAGCGTCTGATTGCGTACCACGAAGTGGGACATGCGATCGTTGGGACGCTGATTAAGGATCACGACCCGGTGCAAAAAGTGACGCTGATTCCCAGAGGACAGGCGCAAGGTCTGACCTGGTTTACGCCAGGGGAAGATCAAGGTCTGGTGTCTCGATCGCAGCTCATGGCTCGCATCTCGGGAGCTTTAGGAGGTCGGGCGGCTGAGCAAGAGATCTTTGGCGATGCTGAAGTGACGACGGGTGCCGGTGGAGACTTGCAGCAGGTGTCTGGCATGGCCCGCCAAATGGTGACGCGCTTCGGCATGTCAGATCTGGGACCACTGTCGCTGGAAAGTCAGCAGGGTGAGGTCTTCCTGGGTCGCGATTGGACAACTCGCTCTGAATACTCTGAGGAAATCTCGGCTCGGATTGATGCGCAAGTGCGATCGATCGTAGAACACTGCTACGACTTGACGCGCAAAATCGTGCGGGAAAATCGGGCGGTGATCGATCGCCTGGTGGATCTGCTGATTGAGAAAGAGACCATTGATGGCGAAGAGTTCCGGCAGATTGTGGCTGAATACACAGTTGTGCCTGAGAAGGAACAGTTTGTACCGAAGCTTTAGAGTTTGGAGCCAACAGATTTGGGAGTAGAGGAGGTTTATAGCCTCTAGGTTCCAAAGATCAAGGCTTTAAAGTTAAAGTTTGAGAATCTTAATTGTATGAGGCTGAGTAGGAATTCCTGCTCAGCCTTTTTGCAATAAACATCAATGAATAACAGCAGCATGAAATTGCGATCGCCCAGCTTAAACGACCTGGATTTCATTCTGACCCAGGAGCATCGAGCCGAATTCAAGACGTTGATTAATCGCTGGAGTCGGCAGGAACATGAGCACCAATTGAGCAATCCTGACAAACAATACTGGATCGCTGAAACTGATGCAGGAGAAGCGATCGGCTATGCGATTCTTTCAGGGTTGCAATCTCCTCATAACAATCTCTGCTTAACCCGAATTGTGATTGCTCAACCTGGACAAGGCTATGGCAAAGTAGTCCTGAAGCAAATCATCCAAAAAGCGTTTGAGGTATATCAAGCTCATCGCCTGTGGTTGGATGTTGTGGAACATAATTTACGGGCTCAACAGGTGTATCGATCGCTGGGGTTTCAACCCGAAGGCGTTCTCCGAGAAGCGCACAAATTAGACGATCGCTATGTTTCTTTGATCATCATGTCTATTCTGGAACAGGACTACAGGCAGTTGCCCCTCGCATCCTCACCAAATCATCAGGATTGACTGGGAGAAGGTAACAGATAAATCAGTCCTGAGATCAGGGTTAGGGCTACCGCTATCCAGAAAGCAGCGATCGCTACGATTGCTCCGGTTGGGGGGAGGGGTGCAATCAGCAGGGCGATCGCTACAATTTGGCTGACGGTTTTCAACTTGCCCCAAAGATTAGCGCCTGAAATTTGAGTTTGGTTTACCCGCCAGCCAGCGATCGTCAATTCTCGGGCCAGGATTAAAAATACGCCCCAGGCAGGCACTTGCCTCAGCTCAATCAAACAGAGCAGGGGAGCAAACACCAGCAATTTATCTACTAATGGATCGAGAAACTTGCCCAGATCGGTGACTTGGTTTAATCGGCGCGCCAGATAGCCATCTAGCCAATCGGTTCCAGCAGAAATCAGGAAAATGGTCAGAGCGATCCAACGCAGGCGATCGCTGGGCTGGTAGAGCAGATAGAGCAAGAGCGGCACGCCGAAGAGGCGGGAGACGGTGATCCAGGTGGGGAGGTTCATGGGATGGGAATGGGGGGATGGGGGGATGAGCGGTTAGGGGTTTTTTGTTTGGATGGTGAGGACTTGGGGTGGAGTCGCGTCGGGGGGGTAGAGGA
>DATNOY010000170.1:0-6606 GCA_036703495.1 Coleofasciculaceae cyanobacterium | reverse complement strand
GATGGATTACGGGTCAAGTTTGGGGCAGTTAACTGCTCTTCCCGCAATGCCTAGCGCTTTAGTCTTGATCCCACAGCCGCTCTAGCTGATAGCGCCAAGCATTCAACACCTGACTTCGAGCCTCTGAGCCAGAATCAATATCTCCCATCACTCCCTCTTCATAAAATCGCTCCAAGGACTGCAGTGTTGCTTCGAGCGATTGTCCTTGCAGTTTGGCAGCTCGGATAATTTGGCGGACTTGCGTTTCGGCAAGTTTGCTGAAACTGTCGCCCAAGCCCTGCTGATGTAAGACCACCAGACGAGCGATCGCCGCCTGAAAATCTTCGGGAGTCAGCCCCTCCAAGCTATGCTGGAAGACCCCCCACAGCAAGTCTTGAAACAAGGCATAGCGAGTTTCTTGGGTTTCGTCGAAATTGGCTTCTAGAAGCTGTGCCAGAAACGGGGTCGCCTGCTGGGCCGGGGCAATGGTAATCAGCGATCGCAGCCAGCTTTGGTCTTCAGACAGCAAGACCAGCAAGCGAAGATTGTCTCCCTCAACTTGCCAGGATTCCGGTTCGCTGACTTTGACGGCCTCCCCAAATAGGGTGGTTAATGTGCTGGTAATATCTTGCGGAGTCATAAGGCAATTCACCCGGATTGAAGGATTTGGCGGTAGATCGAGTCAGATGCAGCCTGGATAGACGAACAACGTTGACTGAACGTCTACAGGCTAGATCCTGAGGCTAGATCCTGTTTAAAGGCTACCGCATCTGCATCCGGCAAAGGTACGCGATGTTCAGGGTGAGCGGAACGAATCGCCTGAGATGGTCTTTGTAAAGCTGGCCCTGCGGGTTTGGTAAAGCTTTGGTCAATGCTAGGGGGATTGCTGCTGGGCATCCGGAGGGCAGTCTCAGGGGATGTAGGGGAAAGCAAGGACGTTTCGCCATCTCTTCCAAAGTCTATGTCTCACCCCCATACCGAAATCACGGAGGTCACGAAACTGGTGCTTTATGGCTGGGGCTACCCAGCGTTATTCAACTCACGGGCAGGCATTCCTCTGCAAAATCGCTTGGTGAAATTTTCAGCCAAGTCCTTACCTGTGATTGAAGCAGCCAGTCAAGATGCATTTTTGGTGGTTCTGCCTAAGCTAGAGATGATCAGAAAGACCTATGTTGATCGGCTCACCTCCTCGGATGCCAGCACTCAGCCGCTATGGGTTTGGGTTGATACACCGGAGCGTTTATCTAGCCACGAGATCCTCAACTACCAAAAAAAATTTGCAGATTGGGCTGAGGCAGTGACTACCCAACCCGATCGCTCACCAAACAATAGCGCCCTGCTCGCTAAATTTCTGGCTCAAATGGCAGCTAAATTTCAGGGAGAGATGCTGCCAGCTAGCCTGACGCGTTGGAGACTAGAGAGCTGGAGACAGTGGCGATCGCCATCGCGGTAGCTGTCGCCATCCCCGTGACGTACTCTTGACGCTGATAGAGCCGCCGCAGTGCAGTAGCAGTGCAGTAGATATGGGATTTGCGTTACGAAAATAGCCCTACAGAGCTGCTACGAGGCTCTGTAGGGCTGCTTTCAAAAAAAATTCTCGACCCCGATCTGCTTTCCTAGCGGTTTTTGAGAACCGTCCGAATGAATAGTTTTTCCAGCTCAATCCAGACAAAAATCAGCGAACTGAAGCCAATGCAGACTAATAGCTCTGTACCGCTTAAATAATGCGTGTTGAAGAAATTGCGAAGTGGCGCAACATAGATCAGCAAAATCTGTAGGATGCTAGTAGCCACCACCGAGAGCAGTACATAGGGATTAGAAAAGGGATTGACTTCGATCGTTAATCGGTTACTGGAGCGAACTGCTAAAGCATGTCCCATTTGAGCTAAACACAAGGTAGTGAATACCATTGTTTGCCAGCGATCGCGATCTAACCCGTTACCTTGCACTTGATCAGTGTAGCCATAAGCCCAGACCATGAGGGCGATCGTCACTACAGCCAAAATGATGCCAATGCGAATCATATAGCTGCCTAAGCCACGGGCAAAGATGCTTTCCTGCGGATCTTTGGGAGGCTGCTGCATAATGCTGGGGCGTCCGGGTTCTACGGCCAGTGCCAATGCTGGTAATCCATCCGTTACCAGGTTCATCCAGAGGATTTGTAACGGCGACAGCGGCACACCGCCTAAGCCCAGCAAGGGTGCGGCCGCGATCGTCAGCACTTCCCCAATATTTGATCCCAAAATGTATTTGATGAAGCGACGGATGTTGGTGTAAACCACTCTTCCTTCTTCCACTGCAGAGACAATGGTAGAAAAATTGTCATCTAGCAGCACCATATCGCTGGCTTCTTTGCTGACATCGGTGCCAGTGATACCCATGGCCACACCAATATCTGCCTGTTTCAAAGCGGGTGCATCATTGACGCCATCTCCCGTCATCGCGACCACATGCCCCTGTTGCTGTAGGGCCCGGACAATCCGCAGCTTATGCTCTGGTGAGACTCGCGCATATACGCTGACATCGGCAACAGCCGCCTCCAGTTCGCGATCGCTCAAATTTTCCAACTGCTGTCCAGTGAGGGCAATATCTTTGGGTTTGGCAATGCCTAGATCTTCCGCAATCGCCTGGGCCGTCAACTGATGATCTCCTGTAATCATCACCGGACGAATGCCGGCCGAGCGGCATTTTGCGACCGCATCTCGCACTTCCAAACGAGGTGCATCCAGCATTCCAACTAAGCCTAGCCAGGTTAAACCGTTCTCCGAAACGTCTTCAGAGGCTTCGGGCGGCAGTTCTGTCAATCTTTTATCTGCAAATCCCAGCACCCGCAGCCCCCGACTGGCCAGCTGATTGTTTTGCGCCAAAATCTGCGATCGCTGAGCTTCGGTTAGCGGCACGGCGCGATCGCCGATCTGAATGTGGGTGCAGCGCTCTAACGTCAGCTCAGGTGAACCTTTGGTGAACATAGCAAAGGCAATCTCATCTTTGCCTTTGACCATGACACTCATCCGCTTCCGCTCCGAAGAAAACGGAAATTCAGCCACCCTGGGAAACTGCTGCTCTTGCTGATCTTTGCGTAAGCCTGCTTTGCCTGCCAGCACCAGCAGTGCCCCCTCGGTAGGGTCGCCTAAAATCACCCACTCCCCATTTTCCTTTTGCAAGATCGAATCATTGCACAGGATGCAAGCATGCAGGAACGATCGCAACTCCGGGTGATCTTTCGGGAAAGTCTCCTGTCCCTGGACTAGAAACTCCCCAGTCGGCTCATAGCCATTCCCGGTAACTTGAGCGGAGTAGCTAGCCGTCTCAAGAACTTGCACCACCATTTTGTTCTGCGTTAAGGTGCCGGTTTTGTCGGAGCAAATCGTGGTGACCGAACCCAATGTTTCCACGGCGGGTAGCTTACGAATCAGCGCATTGCGCCGCACCATCCGCTGCGTACCCAGGGCTAGCGTCACGGTAATCACGGCAGGCAATCCTTCAGGAACGACAGCCACCGCCATACTCAGCGATACTTTTACCAGTTCCTCAAACAGATTCGGACGAAAGATGGTGCCGCCAACGATGACGATCGCCACTAGAATCAGTGACCCCGTCACCAGCACATTACCCAACTGAGTCATCCGCTTTTGCAGCGGCGTTGGCTCCGTCTCTACCCCTTGCAGGGCCGTTGCAATTTTTCCTAACTCTGTCTGCATGCCAGTGCCCGTCACCAGCACGGTGGCCCGACCTTGCACCACCTCCGTTCCCGAGAACACCAAATTGAGGCGATCGCCTAAGGAGGCATTCTCTGGCAACTCCAGCCCGGCTTGCTTATTCACTGCCTGCGATTCTCCCGTCAGGGCAGCCTCCCGCACCTGCAAATTGGCCGCTTCCAACACGCGTCCATCTGCCGAAACTTTTACCCCTGCTTCCAGCAGCATGATATCCCCCGGCACCAGTACCTTGGAATCCACTTCTAAGGGCTTGCCCTCTCGGATTACCCGCACCTTAGAAGAAGCCAAATTCTTGAGCGCAGACAAGGCCTTTTCGGCTCCGCTCTCTTGGGCATAGCCGAGGATGCCGTTAAGCAGCACAATCACAAAAATGGCGGTGGCATCTTTGGGAAAGACAAACTGTCCGGATGCCATGCCGGCTCGCACATCTAACACAGCAGAGATGATGGCAACGGCAATCAACATCAGCAGCATGATGTTCTTGAACTGATCCCAGAAGATTTCTAAGGGCGATCGCCCACCCGTTTCGATCAGTTCATTAGAGCCATATTTTTCCAGGCGTTTCGCGACTTCCGATTCGCTGAGTCCGGTAGTGCGATCGCTCTGGAGCAGCTTTGTGGCTTGCTCAGCTGATACAGTGTGCCAAGCTTGAGGGGTATCGGAAGAACTGGCAATAGAGGAAGAATGGGATAGCATAAGCAAAATCCTATGCAGAGAGAGGAAATTTTTCAACTCTCCCATAGTACTCCAAAATGCAGTTCAGCACTAATATTTAGTGCTAATTATTTAAATCCGTATTTGTTTAGGTATCTATGTCGGTATCTGTGTCGGTAGTCAATTTTTGTGGGGAGTGCAAGGGGTTTACCCTTGCGGGGGGCATGGCTCCCACGCCCAGAATTAATTGAGTGCCTGTGCGGGTTGCGAAATCTTGACTCAAATTAATGGTGAAACATCTGTTTGTCCCTCAAAGCCTGATTGGTCGCAGCATTGAAATGCAACAGATTAGCCAAATTCTGGCTAAAGATGGCGATTTTTTGCTGGTGAGTGCCCCTGGAAATGGACGGCGGACGCTGATTCAGGCGACCGCACAGCAGTTGGGAGTAAGGGTGATCGAGATTGACTGTTTGCGCACCACCAGCGCCAATCGGTTTTTACAGCTGCTGGCAGACGGCATCACTGCAATTTTCACCTTGCCGACAGAATTGGCGCTGATTGAGCGCTGGAGTCATGACCAGCCCGTTGTGTTGGAGCAAATTCCGTTTCAGCACCCTCGCTTAGTGTGGCATCCTGCCGCCAACTCCGAGTGGGCAGTCTTCGAAGCGCTGCTGGCTCTGCCTCAGCGGATGGCAGAGTGGCTCGACTGTCGGGTTCTGATTGTTTTCCTTAACTTCCCTCACATCCGCTCCTGGGATCGATCGGGACAATGGGAAGATTATCTGCGGCAAGAAATTCAGCGTCAGAGTCGGGTAAGCTATGCGCTGGTGGCGACGGTGGCAGAACCCTGGATGCAGGATAGCAACCTCCAGTCCATCACCTTGCCTCCGTTAGAGGATCAGGACATCCAAGATTGGCTAATTCCGACCCTAGCAGCTGAAGGACTGCGGTTTGACCCCAACCAGTCGGCGCTAGAGCTATTTTTGAGCTACGTGCAGGGACATTTAGGAGATGCGATCGCTCTAGCTCGTCGCATTTGGCTCGATCGCTACGCGTTTGTAGGACTGAAGGAAACCGGCGCTGCGGAGCATTCCACCTCAGACCTGCTGATCCAGGCACATCACGTTCACCGCAGCATCCTGGCTTTAGTGGAAGATTTGGCCCCAACCTTTGAATCCCTGATTTTGCTGCTGCCGCCCAGCCAGGTGCGGGTTTTAGAAAGCTTAGCGCTTGATCCAACCGATAAGCCCCACGCCCGCGACTATATCCAAAAACATCAGCTCTCTAGAGGGGGCGGACTGCAAGGAGCGCTCAGCAGCCTGGAACAAAAAGGACTGGTGTATGGTGCCAAGTATGGCTACCGTATCGTTATGCCTTTTCTAGCGTTTTGGCTGAAACAGCGATTGAGCTAGAGAGGAGTTAGCGGCTGTAAAAAATTAGTTTAGAGCGGTGTGCCCTCGGCTACAGCCAGATGATTCGTTGAAAATTGCCATATGGCGGTATAGCAGTCAGGAGGCAGGGGAGTTCCCTACCTGGACTGCGATCGCTGAGCGACCAACGACGTTCCCGAGTAAATCGCCAATGCCGACCAGATCAGCCCGAAGGTGATGGCATGGGTTGCGCTGAACGGTTCATGGTAGAGGAACACGCCTAAGACCAGTTGCAGAGTAGGTGCAATGTATTGGAAAAAGCCTAGGGTCGAAAGCCGTAGCCGCTTGGCTGCATTATTAAACCAGAGTAGCGGCATGGAGGTCATTACTCCGGCTCCGATCAAAAGCAGCGTCAGCGTTAAGCTGGTGCCCAGAGATCCGGTTTTGGTATCTGCCCAATATCCCACTAACACCAAAGCAATGGGCGCAATCAACAGCGTTTCTACCGCCAGTCCTACAAGGGGGGAAACCGCGACCACTTTTCGCAGTAAACCATAGCAGGCAAACGAAAATGCGAGTGCCAGCGCAATCCAGGGAACAACTCCAAAATGCCAGATAAAGTTGATCACACCCAAGCTCGCCAACAGCACGGCAACGCATTGCCCCCAGTTCAGCCGCTCCTTGAGAAACGTAAACCCTAACAGCACATTGACGAGGGGATTAATAAAATAGCCCAGACTAGTTTCTACGACCCGATCGCTGTTGACTCCATAGATATAAAGCCACCAGTTAAAGGTCAGCAGCAGTGCTGTTACCAACAAAACGCCAAGCTGCTTCGGCTGTCGCCAAATTTGCCCTAACTCAGCTTGGCGACGCTGCACTCC
>DATNOY010000169.1:0-2246 GCA_036703495.1 Coleofasciculaceae cyanobacterium | reverse complement strand
TGGCATATCCAAATGGCATTATCGCGGCTAGCGTTGAGCTGTCCCCAGGTGCGATAGGCGATTTGCACTCCCAGCAAAACTTGCCCTGACTCTAGGAAAAATGGTTCAGAGAGATCATAGAACTGGGTTTCAGGCGAAATCAAGCGGCGATAGCTCATGGCTACTAAAAAGTGAGTTCGGCGGTATGACTGTCGCCAGTCGAGTGAAGACGAAGAGGGAGGGCTCAATTTCCAGACCGGGTTAAAATCTCCCTACCTCCCGTCCTCACCCCTGGGGCTACGGCTGTAATGGCGATAATTACGCCAGATTTTGCTGAGGAGCAACGTGATTTCAGGTAACGCGATCGCTTGAGGATTCAGCGGTTTTCTGAGGCGGTTTCCTGAAAGCTTTGCCCCTGCGCAACGTTACTGTTGCTGAAAGGCTTGCTCAAAATCTGCCTTGATATCCTCAATATGCTCAATGCCCACAGATACCCGGATCAAATCAGGTGAAACCCCTGCCGATCGCTGTTCCACTTCGTTTAGCTGCTGGTGCGTAGTCGAAGCAGGATGGATCACGAGGGTTTTAGCATCCCCGACGTTGGCTAGATGGCTGGCTAACTTCACCTGATTAATAAACGATCGCCCTGCCTCTAATCCGCCTTTAATGCCAAAATTCAACACTCCGCCAAACCCGTGCCGCAAGTACTTCTGGGCTCGTTCATGATAGGGATGATCGGGCAGTCCGGGATAGTTGACCCAGGCTACCTGCGGATGCTGACTCAGCCACTGTGCTAGTTCTAGTGCGTTATCGACATGGCGCTGCACTCGCAGCGACAGCGTTTCCAGCCCTTGCAGCAGCAGAAAAGCATTAAACGGGCTAAGGGCAGCGCCTAAGTCTCGCAGTCCTTCAACTCTGGCGCGAATGATGAAAGCAATATTTCCCAGGGGGCTTTGCGGCCCAAAAGCCTCATAGAAGTTGAGTCCGTGGTAGCCCGGAGAAGGTTCTGTGAATAAAGGAAATTTGCCATTGCCCCAATCAAACTTGCCCGAGTCTACGATTACACCGCCGATGGAAGTGCCATGCCCGCCAATCCACTTGGTGGCTGATTCCACCACAATATCTGCGCCATGCTCAATCGGACGGCAGAGATAGCCGCCTGCCCCAAAGGTGTTATCCACAATCAAGGGGATGCCGTTCTCATGGGCCACATGCGCCAATGCCGCAAAATCTGGCACGTTGAACTGGGGGTTGCCGATGGTTTCTACATACAGTGCTTTCGTCCGATCGTCGATCGCCCGGCGGAAATCTTCGGCCTGATCCCCTTCGATAAACCGTACCTCAATGCCGAGGCGAGGTAGCGTCACTTTGAACTGGTTGTAAGTGCCACCATATAAAAAGCTGGTAGAAACAATGTTGTCGCCTGCTTGGGCGATCGTACTGAGTGCTAGAAACTGAGCCGCTTGACCACTGGCGGTTGCTAGCGCTGCCACACCACCCTCTAAAGCTGCGATGCGTTGCTCAAACACATCCGTTGTCGGGTTCATGATCCGGGTATAGATGTTGCCAAACTCTTTCAGTGCAAATAGATTGGCTCCATGATCGGCATTATCAAATGTGTAGGAAGTCGTTTGATAAATCGGAACCGCACGGGCATTGGTGCCGGGTGCGGGCGTCTGTCCAGCATGAACTTGCAGGGTTTCAAAACGGTAAGGCTCAGTCATGGATCGGCTCCTGATGCAAAGCGAAGAGGGTCAAAGTAGCCTTAGGTTAATTTAAGGTGGCGGCTTGACAATTTTGTAAAAAATTTTGTTAACTCCAGGTGCCCTTTGCAGGGTCTACCCGCTGTCAAACCCTACCCCAAATCGATCCACCGGCAAATCTAGGTTTATAATCTATAATAAATCTACATTAATTTGATTAACTTACCGTAGATTTAAGTGATCATAGCTGCACTTGTCAAGTTTGAAAAGGCAAGTTTGAAAAGCGCTGACCCACCCCCCTTCAAACTGGGCATCTTCTGTCTCGGCATCGTTAAGTTTCTCTAGAATAAGTCTCTCTAGAAATAGAAATCGGGTTTCTCATTGCATCCCCCGAAGTTTAAGGGCTGGTCAAAGAAACCCGGTTCTGATTATTTGTGGAACATTGCTATAGGTGTAACCGGGATGGGCAGTCAAAGCCCTCCTACACGCAAAGCGCCAAAGATATAGGAGGGGCTTCAACCGGACTTGAGATTAGATCAAGCCGCTCAGGTTGCTGTCCACTGC
>DATNOY010000168.1:0-5345 GCA_036703495.1 Coleofasciculaceae cyanobacterium | reverse complement strand
AATCCGCGAGCAGGACCGCCACTGGATGCACCGTATGCAAGACATTGCACGACGCCGCGCCGCCTATTGCGGCGGCAGGCCACTCATCGACCCGACCGGACGCGCGGGCATCGTCGTCGATGATGGCATTGCCACTGGCTCAACCATGCGGGCAGCGATCGCTGTCCTCAAACCTCAGCAACCCGCCGCTATGATAGTTGCCATTCCCGTTGCGCCGCCCCAAACCTGTGATGTCTTGAGAGCGGAAGTGGACGAAGTGGTGTGTTTACTGGCACCCGAAGCATTTTATGCGATCGGTCTTTGGTACGAAGACTTTTCTCAAACCACAGATGAAGAAGTCCGCGACTTATTAGCTAGACCCACTGTGACTAACCCCCAGACTGTGGCTAATACCCAGACTGTGACTAATACCCAGACCGTAACCAACCCCCAGACCGTGACCAACCAACATTCTGTTGCTTAGACAGCAGACGAGCGCTATGAAGAGAATTTCTACAGATCCGATCCAGGAGCATTTAGTTTCAGTCTTCACAGACTCAGTCAAATTAGAGGGCAATCTGGTGATTCCGGCAGGGGCTCAGGGAGTTGTCCTGTTTGCCCACGGTAGCGGCAGTAGCCGACACAGCCCCCGCAATCGCTACGTTGCCACAGTGCTGCAGCAAGAAGGATTAGCAACGCTGCTGCTGGATTTATTGACGGCTGAAGAAGAAGAGATTGATTTGCGAACACGACAATTACGGTTTGATATTGGTCTATTGGCAACCCGGCTGGCTGGTGCCACCGACTGGATACGCCGCACTCCTGCAACGCAATCCTTAAACATTGGCTATTTTGGGGCCAGTACGGGTAGCGCAGCGGCATTGATTGCGGCCGCACAACGTCCCGATGTGGTGAAAGCGATCGTCTCTAGAGGCGGGCGTCCTGATTTGGCAGGTGCAGCGCTTCCCCAGGTTCAAGCTCCGACCTTGCTGCTTGTAGGAGGACATGACTTCTCCGTCATTGTATTAAATGAGGATGCTCTGGCGCGGCTTGAACAAGCAGCAGAGAAACAGCTGAAAATCGTTCCTGGAGCCACCCACCTATTTGAAGAACCGGGCACGCTAGAACAGGTCGCAGAACTTGCTAGTCAGTGGTTTAAGCGCTATTTGCATTCAAGCATTCCATAGCGTTGCAGGTTTCATAGAGTCTGCAGATCTGGAGGTTCAGCCGCCGAAAATCGATGATTTAGGGAGAAGGAAGATTCCATGTTCAAAAACATTTTGGTTGGAATGGATTGCCACACCCCATCTCAATATCCCTTCCAAGACGTACTTGCCCTGGCAAAAGCAACTGGCGCAAATCTAAAGCTCGTGCATGTCTTTTCGTTTGATGAACAGTGTGAACTGTGGTGGCTATCCCCGTTTAAAGCGGAACACCCAGACTATAAGTTTTTAGACTACCTGTTGGATCAGTGGCAGAAATTTCTGCATGAACAGCGAGGCATACTAGGTCAATGTCAGGCTGAAGCGGCGGCGGCCGGAATCTCGACCGTGTTGGATCTAGAACCCTATTCCGGTAGACCGGGTGCGGTGCTTTGTGAGATTGCTCGTCAAGGGTCTGCCGATCTGATTGCCGTCGGACATCGAGATAAACCGCAAGAGAAAGTGTGGGAGATGGGCGAACTACGGCTGGGCAGTGTTAGTGAATATGTCCTGCATCATGCGCCCTGCTCTGTTTTGATTGATCATCGGTCGGCCGAAGCACAGACTCCTGAGCAATCTATAGACATCCGCCACATTTTGGCTGCCGTAGACACCTCTGAGTTGAGCCCATCGGTTTTTGAAGAAGCCTTGAGTCTAGCAAAGGCAACGGGTGCCGAATTGACTGTGCTGCATGTACAGTCCTCCTTTGAAGGCGATCGCCCCACCGACATGCTGAAAATGTTTCATACAGATGCTCAAGCCATGGGGATCAACATCCATACCGTAGCGCATCATGTTGAATTTGGAGAAACGGTGGGGCACAACATCTGCAAATTTGCTCAAAAAGCAGGTGTTGACCTGATTCTAATGGGTCGTCGCGGTCTCTCTGGGTTAACAGAAATGATGCTGGGAAGTGTCAGCCGTCATGTTAGCTATCAGGCACCCTGTGCCGTTTTAATTGTTCATCCTTCTGTTCACCTCAATCGTTCAAAAATGTAGTATGTCTAAATCCGTCACATTAGCTTTTGTCGGTGATGTCATGTTGGGGCGGGGTGTGAATGAGGAAATTCTGAAACGCAACTCCGAAGGTCAGCTTCCGATTGCCTCTGAGTTTTTTTGGGGTGATGTCTCACCAATTCTCAACGGCGCAGATGCTGTTTTTGCTAACCTGGAATGCGCTATCACTGAACACACGCAGCAATGCCACAGAATTGCTAAACTATTTCACTTCCGCGCCGATCCATCTGCCGTAGACCTCCTGCGTGCGGCCAACATTCAATGTGTCAGTCTGGCCAACAATCACAGTCTGGATTTTGATGATCAGGGACTCCTGGATACGATTCACTATTTGGATGATGCTAACATTCGTCATGCTGGTGCTGGGCGCAACTTTCACGAGGCGATCGCACCCGCCATCCTACCCATTGCCGATCTGTCCATTGGGTTTATTGCGCTTACCGATAACGAAATTGCCTTTGCTGCCAAGCATGACCATCCTGGCACTTACTACCTCAACATTGAACCCGAACCGGAAGTTCTGGCGATTGTTAAAAACAGCGTTAAACAGGCCCGTGATGCAGGCGCAAACTTTGTGATTCTATCTGCCCATTGGGGGCCCAATATGGTCACATCTCCTCCCCAGCACTTTCAAGACTTTGCCCATGCCGTCATAGATTGTGGAGTGGATTTATTCTACGGGCATTCAGCGCACCTTGTTCAGGCAGTAGAACGCTATCGTCATCGCTTAATTTTATACAATACGGGCGACTTTCTAGATGATTATGCCGTCGATCCGGTACTCCACAACAACTGGTCGTTTGTGTTTCTAGTCAATGTCGGTGCCCATGGAATTCAACAGCTGAAATTGATTCCTGTTCGCTTACGCTATGCTCAAGTTGAACTGGCTAAGGGCAAAGAATTCACGGATATCTGCGCCCAACTCCGCTCGCTCTGTGCTAAATTCAATACCCCTATTTCAGACATCCCAGAAGGACTGGAAATATCGCTTGGACATAGGAACGGGGCAGCGGATTAACTTTGAATCTCTAATCTTTCAAAATTAGATGATTGTCAACATCTAAAATAATTTTGCCCTCCTGCTGGAGTTTTCCTAGCAGGCGGGTAATGGTGACTCTGGTTGTACAGCAAGCACTAGCAAAATCTTGATGCGTTAATCGGGCACATAGCCGCACCCCTGCTTCAGTCGGCTGACCAATCTCTTGCTTCAATAAAGTAAGTAGGTGGATTAATCGTTCTTCAATATGAATCTGGCCATAAATTGATAAGAAGTTTTCAGTCTGTCTCAAACGCTGACTCATAAGGGGCAGCAAAAATTGGGCAAGATGAGGCGACTGACTAATTTCGGCCAGCGAGATAGAAACAACTTCAGCCTTGGAGAGGGCAACTGCTTGATAAGTTGGCAGACCCGTCAGACTGGAGCCAAAAATCATTGAGTCTCGGGCTAAACCAATGAGCATCTCCTCGCCCCGGTCTGACATAGTCGTTAGCTTCACGATCCCTTTAGCCACCAGCCAAAGCTTATCAGGTTCAAGCAGGATATTCTCCCCCTTGCCATAGGAATGAACAAAACGATTTTGGTAAGGGTTGTAGTCTGCGTCTTTCAGAGCAAACTCTGCCCGCTGGCGATCGGTAATATCGCGCAGCAGCCATTGCAAAACGCAGTCATCTGTTTCGTGAATTACATTCACAGTTAAAACTGCATTAAAGAAACCGTTGTTTTGCCTCAGCAGACGCACACAAAGATCTACGCGTTCTTGCTGATCAATCTGCGACAGCTTAGCCTGAAATAGCGGGCGATCTTCTTCTACTACTAGTGCTACTAGAGGCTTATTGATTAGAAGAGACTCCCGAACATTAAATAGGCTAGCAGCAGTACAATTAACTTCTTGAATAGTACATAAACGATCCGTTACTAGATAGCCATCCGAGATGAGTTCAAACAGATTCTTATATCGTTGCTGCTCTATATCAATTTTCTTTTGAACAGAAATTAACTTTTCATTCTGCTGGGCCAATTCTTTCATAGCCAACTGCAGCGCTTCTGAGACAATCCCAAGCTCTAAAAGAGCAGTAGGCAATAGCTCGGCTGGCGGTGAAGATGACGCGTTGGCAGTTTGATATAACTCTGATAAACGTCCATGTATTTTTTCAACGCGGTAACTTAGCGGATGCATATTTATCATGTGACTTTTCAGCACTTAATCTAATCGAGAATGATGATTACTTGCTTCTACCAAATATTTTCTTAGCTAGATTCAGCTATATTTAGTGAAAGTCCGAGGTAATTTTTAAAAGCTAACTTAGAGGGCAATAAAGCACATCTGCCTGAAAAAGCATATCTGCCTGAAAAATTGGTTTAGCTATAATATTTAAGCAATTTTCTTATTCTATTTTAGTTAGCTTCATTTAATTATATTTAGTTAAAAACCGTGCATACTAACAAACCTTGAGAATTGTGACAGCAGATTCTAGAACCCACCTCACCTTATTTTCCTAGAAAATTAATTTAAACCTCCTATGGGCGTAGATCTCCAACACCCAGGGTTTTCAACTGCCCTTCATCAGGATCGCTTTCAACCTAACAATTTTTTTGTAATCCAGAACACTAGCTCACTTTTCAGCAAAATCTTTCCTTAGTTAGAACTATCTCAAGCTCTTTGTCGCTATGAATTTTACTTGCTTCTCTTGCTTCTATAGTAATTACTCTATCGAAGAATGCAATTTTTTAGAGGGGTCGGTCTCTCCGAACTTTCTAACCCAGATTAAAAGAGGGTTATGGGCGGTGCTTGCCCTATAAAATTTTGTTGATTTTGTCTGCTCCACAGCTGCTCCACACCTTCTCCACAATTGCCAAAGTTATAGGCTGAAGAACTCAAGGTTTTTCAGCCTATAGGTAAAATCTGCGTATCAATTTATTCTCTAGAGCGAGATCCAGAATATCCCTAGCGATCGCCCTTATCTAGCTAGTTGCACAGCCGTTACCCACTGACTGTATCGAGGATTTCGCCCCTCTGCCGCCGTTTGCAGCTGGGTTTTCAGGAGTTGAGTTATCGGGCGATCGCTCGGTAACGAATAGGCTTCAATTTTCAGCACCGATGTGATTTGAGCGGCTGTACCGCAAACAAACACCTCATCTGCAATAAA
>DATNOY010000167.1:0-3385 GCA_036703495.1 Coleofasciculaceae cyanobacterium | reverse complement strand
ACTAAGGATCGAGTTAGGAATTTCATCCTAGGCTCAACCCTTAGTTTTCAGCACTCATGCATTAAACCTTGGAGATTACTTGAAAACCAACCCCTATCTCTCGCCAACAGCCTTTTATGTCAGTGACTCTAGGTAATCCCGGACTCGATTGCGGCGCTTAGGTTGTCTCAGCTTTTGCAGTGCCTTTGCTTCAATTTGGCGTACCCGCTCCCGGGATAGGTCAAGCGCTCGACCAATTTCAGCTAATGAATACGGTTGTCCGTCGCCCAAACCAAACCGCATCAAAATCACGTCCCGTTCTCGGCTCGTTAAATCGGTGAGCAGCTGTTGCAAGTCGCGATGCAAGGCTTCCCGCATCAGCACTTCTTCCGGCGACACATCTTCCGTTTCTAGCAAATCGCCCAATTCGGTATCGCGTTCTTTTCCGACTTTGGTTTCTAGAGAGACAGCTCGGGGAACTCGCAGCAACACTTCCCGAACCTGAGCAGGAGTCATATCTAGCTCAAGCGCCAGATCTTCCATAGTGGCAGTGCGTCCCTTCTCCTGGGAAATTTTGCGCTGCGCCTTCTTGATTTTGTTGAGTTTTTCGGTGATGTGCACCGGGAGGCGAATCGTGCGGCTTTGGGTAGCGATCGCCCGGGTGATGCCCTGACGGATCCACCAGTACGCATAAGTGCTAAAACGATAGCCTTTCGTCGGGTCAAACTTTTCGACAGCTCTTTCTAGACCCAGTGTTCCTTCCTGAATCAGATCAAGCAGCTCCAGACCGCGATTTTGGTACTTCTTCGCCACCGATACCACTAAGCGCAGGTTAGCCTTGATCATGTGATCTTTGGCTCTAGTACCTTCCGTTTTCAGTTGATCTAGCTCAGCAACTGCCAGATTAGCTAACTCTGCCCAGCGCCGTTTTCCGGCGGATAAAGCAGGCTTAAGGTCTTCAACCCGAATTCCTGCTTCAGTTGCCCAACGCTCTAGCGAAGGGCGATGCCCCAAGTTGGAAGCAAGGCGATCGTGAGTTTCAATCAGCTGAACATATTGCTTGATTTGCGGATCACTTTCGACAGCAGCGTTGCGAAAATCTACAAGACGCATATAGCGCTGTACGCTTTGAGCTTCCGAGACTTCCTCATCGCGCCCCAAGAGACGAACTCGCCCAATTTCTTGCAGGTAGAGCCGCACCAAATCGGTGGTACGACGCCCCGCTGCTTTGCCTGCACCAGGATTTGCATATTCCAGTTCCAAATCTGCCAAATCGCTCTCAATTTGCGTTTCGTCCAGTTCTGCCCGGTTTTCATCATTACCAAACTGGAGATTCACGACGTTGGAGGATTCATCGTGGTCGGCATCGGCGTAAAAAGGTTGTGCTGACATAGTGCTTGTCTCTATTGCTCCAGGTAACAAGGGGGCTGTCATTGTTGCTTACGGCTAGTGTTCCCATAATTCGGGATCAATTAACTTAAGACGAAAGACATTGCTTAAAGTTTCAGGATGCTAAATGTTAATAACTGCCAATGGTTCAACTTGCCGCCAAACCTTGCCAGGAGGCAGTTTTGACAGGATGGATGACATAAACTCAGTTTTAAATCAAATCGCTAATCAAGGCTAAGCAATATATCCATCTACATCCCTTGTATCTCTAATTCCTGAGGGTATTTTTGAATTCTTGATAGGTTTCATATCAAGCTGTAATGAAGTTCCGAACTTTGACGGATGCCATCAGGATGTTTACCTGATAATTCATCAGGAAGTTGGCTCAGTTTTATGTAAAGCTGAGCCGAACAATTGCCTAGCAACCGTTCTCAGGGTGAGCGGCTCAGTGAGTGACTCAGTGAGCGCCTCAGTGAGCGACTAACTGCCATCACAGGCTACCGATTATGGGCTATTTTCTTCTCGAATTGGCAAGGCAATCCGCGCGATCGCATCTTGCACAAATCCTTTGATAAATTCATCTCGGCGATTGAGCTGAAACTGTTCTTGCACCACCTGAGTCATGCCACCATCGCCCCAATCTTGGTTACGACGAAAGTATTCGGTAAAGCTTTTCCCAGCAATTCGAGTCAGATAAGCAGCCGTTACACCTTGAATGGCCCGACCGATTAGAAAAGTGCCTACATTGGTTTGTAAGGTGATCGAAAAGAGTTCGATCGCCCCTCGTACTACCCCTAAACTCACTAACGTTTTTGCCAATGAAATGGCTAACTCTTTTCCACGTTCTAGATTAATTTCACACCCGTAAATTCGTCCCAATTCCACTACCATTTGGGCATTAATAGCAGCGGTAGCAATTAAATCAACGAACGGCAGCGGCGTAACCGAAACCACCCCAGCACTAATCCATTGGTAGCGATCGACAATTTTTTCGGCCTGGGCTTGCCGTTCAGCATCAATCAGGTGGCGAGCTGCTTCCCCCAGCTGTTGAGATTGCAGCAAAATATTATCTGCGATCAGGTCTTCACCTTCTGATCGCAAAATAGCGGCCATCCGACGCAACAGCGGAATGATTTCTGGGTCAGGCTGAAACCATTCGCCGTTTTCTAACCGCAAAGGTTGAGGATGGGCGGCGATCGCTACAATATCATCGGGCTGAATCAAGCTGGATACTCTCCGCTGGATCTGGTTCAGGAGAATGGCTAAATCTGCTTCAGGATACAAATCAATCTTGTTGAAAACCAGCAGCGATCGTTTCCCAATATCCGCCAACGTTTGCAATGCGGCATATTCTGACTGGCGCAAGTCGTTATCGATGACGAACAGCAACAAATCTGCTTCGGCGGCCAGCTGCCGGGCCAAACGTTCCCGCTCTGTGCCCCTGATCCCGGCTTCCAAGATGCCAGGTGTATCAGTAATTTGGATCTCTCTCTCTAACCCCTTTAGCCAGAATTGATACGTTTGGCCGAGTTCAGTGGTGCCTAGCGTCGCGCCCACCCGCCCGGCCATACGACCCACAATGGCATTGACAATCGAAGTTTTTCCAGCAGAGCCTGTGCCAAAGATCACAACCCGTAGCTCCCGTCGTGACAGACTTTCTTCTATCTCACGGGAGCGATCGAGCAGAGCTTGCCGGGCAATTTCATCTTGAATTTGAGCCACCTGTTGCTGCACTGCCTGCAAAGTTTCCTTAGCCGCTTCCGCCTTCTGTTCCGGAACCTTGGGAAGCGGTGGCTGCGAACGCCGGGGACGCCAGAAGGGCAGCGTGACATAGAAGAGAGCGGCAACGGCGCATCCCAAAAGCACCAGCATCATTGCCAGCAGCAGGTTTGCCAGAAGTGGGGAAGTTGCAGCAACGCCAAAGTAGAGCTGTGATAGGGATCCTGTCAACCAGATCACCAGCCCCAGGATTAAAATGACGCCGACAACCAGTGTCAGGATACGGGACCCAGACATG